>NZ_MCTY01000012.1:0-19126 GCF_002873635.1 Shewanella sp. 10N.286.52.B9 | reverse complement strand
GGGATGGCAGCTGCCATCCCTTTTTAAACTTCGTTTTAATTTTTTAGGTTAACACTACTAAAAAATAGCTACGATTGGGTCTGAACATAATGTTGTGTCTGTTTCACAGATTTTATAAGTCACCTCTGCTGGTGCATTAGTGAAACGATCTCGGTAACGGCCATCATTCGACGTTGTTGATACCATTACATCATCACGGTAAATATTAACACTTTCACCGTTTGCACCGCTCCATGATAAGTCCACCGCCGCACTACCACGACGTGAAACCATAGTACGTGTAACTGCAGCGTCTATGCTGTAATCAAATACTTCGATATCCATAGCAGTTGTATCAGTTAAACCTTCACTGTCTGTTACCACCAATGTCACAGAGTAAATTCCACCTGCCGCATAAGCGTATGTAGGATTCATATCTGAAGAGGTAGAACCGTCACCAAAGCTCCATTCATAGCTAACAATGTCATCATTAACGTCTGAACTTAAGTCGGTAAAATCAACCGTTAAGCCATCAATAGCATATTCAAAGCCTGCCACTGGTGCTGTAGGACTCGCATCCCCCAGAGCCGATAAAAGTAAGCCCCAATGATTTAATGAGCCACTATCTCCACCCGCTAAATCACTAACCGTTAATGTCCAAGTACCCAATGCTATTTCACCATTGAATTGCTCAGTTGCCCATGTCTGTACAATATCATCAGCACTGCCACCAGTTTGATTGTGCAACATAGCTTCTGTGCCATTTGGTGATGTTAGTGTTACGACTAAATCTCCTATCCATGTATGGGTAATATCAACATTCACATCAAGGCCAAAGATTTGTAATTCATCCCCGATTTCAATGGTGCTGGTGATAGTAGTATTATCCGAAATATCCACAGGAGTATCATTGCTATAACCAAAATCATTCAATCCCGCAGGATAGACTTCTAGGCTAACAGCTTTACTTTTCGAAGTGATGCCGTCATCAGCATGAACGGTAATGACATAATCTCCCCAAATAGCAGACTCAAGCGTCGCAACATCAAGCGTAAAACTGTCACCGACTACTGCAGTGTTAGCAGAAAGACTAATGCCTTCTAATGCTGGTGATACATCAAATGACAGCGCGACTTGATCATCCCAACCAGCAATACTGCCCAGACTAAAGTCATAACTAACGGCACTGCCAGCTTCAACTGATTGTGAAGATGGCGTGACACTTAACGCAAATGATGGATCTGGATCTGCATCTGCCAGTGCGTTTGCGACATTTAAACGTGTTCCAGCCACTGTTAGGCCAGTCAATGCTGCATTAGCATCACCAGAATCCATTAGTAACTGCTTCATAGTGACAGGGTCAATATCAGGTGCTATTGACCACACAAGTGCTGCAGCGCCGGTGATATGTGGTGTAGCCATTGAAGTACCTGAATAGGTACCATAACTATTTCCTGGAAGGGTTGATAAAATCGCAGAACCAGGCGCGCCCATATCGACACTTGTTAATCCCCATTGAGAAAAACTAGACATATCGTCATTGTGATCGGTACTGGCAATCGACAAAACAACATCAGAGTCATAACTTGATGGATAGTGTGGATTTGCATCATTATCAACAGCGCTATTACCTGCTGCTGCAACAAATAAAATTCCTTCATCACCAGCCGATTCAATAGAATCTTTTAATGCTTGGCTAAATCCGCCGCCGCCCCAAGAATTATTGGTCGCTTTAACATCAACACCATGGTTCACTTTTAAATTAGTGAAATAATCAATACAAGCTATCGCAGCTTCTGTAGAGCCTGTTCCACTATCACTTAAAAATTTACAACCAATGATAGTGACATCCCAGTTAACCCCAACAACACCTACGCCATCATTACCTTGTGCGCCAATAGTTCCTGAGACATGGGTACCATGACCATTGCCATCCATTGGATCACCAGTTCCGGTAATAGCGTTAAAGCCGTTAACATCATCAATGACACCATTGTTATCATCATCAATACCATTTCCGGGTATTTCATTAGGGTTAACCCAAAGGTTTGCAACTAGATCTGGATGATTATAATCAACACCAGTATCAATTACGCCAATAACCACATTTTCACTACCTGTAGTAGTGTCCCAAGCGGTAACGGCATCGATATCAGCACCAGAAACACCACCAGTTTGACCGGTATTATTTAAGCCCCATAACTCCAAGAAATTTGGATCGTCTGGCATACCAATTGCTGTATAAGTATAATTAGGTTCGGCATATTTTACTGCTGGATGCTTACTAATTAACTTAATTGCACTTTCAACATTACTACCGCTTTTAAGTGATAACTTAGCCAATCGTCCAGATAATAGGTATTTAAACTTATCATCTATACCATCAGCATTTTTATCTGTGACTGTTCCTGCGACTAGATTTTGCGCTGACAACCGTTCAAAGATTGACACATTTTCTTTATAAACAACGAGAATTTCATCTTTTTTATACTTTACACTTTCTTGAGCAATAACAGGGCTTGCGTTTAACGCAAATAGAGATGTTACTGCTAATGCAATTGGGGACATTTTGTTAATCATGATGTGGCTTCCTATCTTCCATTAATAATTCCCGGAACCGGTAATGCAGCACCTGTAGCTTTTCCATTAGCTATTTTTAAAAGCGAGTTGATTTTCCACGAAGTGAAACCCGGAATTTGTTGTTGCCATCAAATTGTTGCCACAAGCTGTATAACAATAAAAGGACTGAAACTTTAATTAGTAAGTAACTACTAGGCTTATTCGACTAGTCAATATTAGTGGTAAGCGAAAATAGCCAAATATAAGCATGATATTCAGTAACTTAAACCTTTGTAGCACTAAAGGTTTAATCTTAACCCCCTAAAAAAACTAACCTTTTATACGATTGAGAAAAACCAATGGGCACCGTAAGTTAATCTTGTAACGCGCTGCATCAGCAGAATCATTTGAAATTCTACCAACCTAAAACCAAACAGTTTTAGGGTTAATAATCATAAACTTAAAAGCAACCCCTGCTCTTAAGTTATTGGTGTTTATTGAGGGTTTATAGTGCTTCAAATACTGTTAGATCTTTAAAAGTTCACGCTGAAGTTACTTCTTGATCGCATATTAGTACTCAGTTACCTAAAGCTAAATTATGCACTTTGGCGACACAATGAGTTAACTAGGAAGCGAAATACTTTATCAAACGATTATTTTCTAATAATCAGATAAATCTATATTTAAACAGGGAGCGTAGAATGAAATCGCAAAAGAAATTATCGTTAGTATCACTTGCTATTGCAGCAAGCTTAGCATTACCCGTTTCAGCAGCAGGACTTTCATTACCAGAGGTGACAGCTGCAGAGAAATCGGCATTCGCTTCGAATACTAACGCAACAGTAACTCAAACGGGCATGGAGCAGGATGCCACAGTAAGCCAAACTGGCACGCGTCATATTTCAACCGTGACACAAATTGGTGATTTACAGTTTGCCGAGGTAACCCAGCAAGGGGACTGGCAAGAATCTTATATTAGCTCTGAAGGTAATGGAAACTCTGTCATTACTAACCAGGTTGATGATTGGCATATTTCAAACGTTGGCATCATAGGTGACCAAAACCAAGTTACTATTCAGCAGGCTGACTTTTATAACACTAGTGACGTATCGCTAACGGGTAATAGTAACACTGCTGATGTTATTCAAGATGGAGCTCAAAACGAAAGTATCATCGAAGTTATTGGTAATGAAAACGCTGCAGAAGTAACCCAGTACGGTGCGATTAACTTAGCGGTATTCGCTGTTGAAGGTAATAGTAATAGTGCAACCATAATGCAAGATGGTGTAAATAACCAAGCAGGTATCGTTTCCGATTCAGGCAGCCTAAATGCTGGCGATGGTAATGAACTATTTGTAAACCAACTTGGTGATAACAACTTTGGTGCTGCTTTAGGTGTATTTGGTGATAATAATACATTCGATTTTAGCCAAACAGGCGATGATAACACTGCTGTAGTAGCAAGCTTATCAGGCTCTTTAAATGATATTACTATCGACCAAACTGGCATTAATAACGGCGCAACAATAGAGTTTTCTTTTGGAGACGATAATGACGTTACTATTAGTCAAGATGGTTTTGGTAACCAAGTGGGCGGCGCTAATATTGCTATTTTAAATGGCTCGCTTAACGATATTGAAGTCGTACAAACTGGTGATGCCAATTTAACTGAGTTTATTGTTTATGGTGATGAGAATGTTATATCTGTAGATCAAAGTGGTGCAGATAACTACACTGCTTTTGTAGCTGATGGCTTCTATAATGAGGTCACTATCACTTCCTCAGGTGAACTTAACTTTGCATATTCAGAAACCGTTGGAGATAACAATACAGTTGATATGAGCCAAACAGGCAATGATAACGAAGCCGTTATTTCAAATGTCGGTTCAAATCAGACTGTTGATATCAGCCAAGAAGGTGATTTTAACTTAACTGATATAGTCGCCTTTGGTGATGACCACTCAATTACCGTTTCTCAGCTAGGCGACGGTAACTGGGTTGGTGGAGATGATGGTTACTTTGCAATTGATGGTACTATGAATACATTAAATGTAACCCAAATTGGTAATGATAATACGGTTACAGGCATGCAAATTGGCACTAATGATATTGCCACTGTAGTCCAAACCGGAAACTTTAATTCTGCAGCAATTTACCAGAATTAATTTATAGAAAATTTTCTTACTGAATATAGGGAGCACATTGCTCCCTATATATTTACTTTAATATCTCCTCCACTGGCAAAGCTTATTGTTTTCATTACGTTAAGCTAATTCTGTGCAATTTTATGACATAAGCTCATAAATTAATTTTACACGATGAAATAATTGCCGAAACAAACAAAAAAACCAGTTACAACTAGCAACTGGCTTAATAACATCTCTAAATTATTTTAAAGCGGGTAAATAACCTAAGTTAAGCGAACTCAAAATGGGCTTGATAAGTTTGTGCCCAACGCAGTAACTCGACCCGATTGCGAGATTGGGTTTTCCTAAAGATGGAAGAGATATGTGCCTTTACCGTGTGCTCACTAATGCAAAGCCTGTGGGCTATTTCTTTATTCCTTGCACCGCTTGAAACTAGCTGAATAATGGTTCTTTCACGATTAGTGAGCATTTGCAGCATTGCGATAGTATCTGGGGGGATTTCTGTATTAGCATCAAGTTTTTGTACTAGTCGGCGGAAAATTTTGCTAATTAGCGGTCGATCATACCAAAGCTCATCAGCTACCATTTTACGTAACCCGGTCAACATTAAATCCATACGTTGGTCGGCATAAAGTAAGCCTCTTACACCTAACAATAGTGCAGACTCCTGATCTAACGAGCCCCGTTCAACTTGATATAAAGCGACAGGGACATGATTAACTAGCCGTGATACCAACAGCGGAATGCCTTTGCTATCCAGCGCGGCCCCCTTTTGGGCGATCAAATAGAAACAATTAGTATTATGTTCTACTTCAAGTTCACTAGGGTGTTTCACTACCCTGGTTTTTAACCCTATCGACTCAGCTAAAATAGCCAAGTTGCAAGGCGCTGCAACCTGGTGTAAGAAGACTAATTCATCAATATTCGAATTCATCACTTTTCTCCCTGAAAAGTATTCTGTATCTCTCGGCTATACGAGTTTCGTCCTGAAACATTGATAACATAATAACAACATAATGCAATAATAGTACATTTTAACTAGCCCATAAGGAATTTTAACTAGTCTATAAAGTATTTCTGCAATACTTAAGTACTCATTAATAGATTAAGTGCTCGCAAACCAAGCCGTTACCAAAAATAAAACAAGTAAAAATAAACTTAACAGTCACAAGATCTATAAATGTAGCTGATTAAAGTGATGCTAACTGCTTATTATGTACCTTTGTGAGCAAGACTAATGCACTAATACCACCTATAAGTGCCATAAACATATCTGACTGTGTATCCCACACATAGCCTTGAGTGCCTAAAAACGCCTCCGCATTCTCACCTGTTGCAGCTGCAACCCACCACTCAATAAGTTCGTAAAAAGCAGAAAATGCCAATACAAAACAAACTGATAGAAACTGACACCAATAGCCCGGTTGCAAGACGTGATTTCTTAGCATCACCTCTCTTGCCAGTATGACCGGAATAAACCCCTGAGCAAGATGGCCGATTTTGTCATAATTATTACGTTCGCTACCCATCACATCAGCCAACCAATCAAACAGTGGTACTTCGGCATAGGTATATTTAGCTCCGACCATGAGCACGCAGCAATGTAACAAAATCAATAAGTAAGCTAAGGGTGTTAGGGGGAATTTATTACGGGTAAATAATAAGATGGGTAAGGCGATTAATGCTGGCAGTGCTTCTAACCACCAAGTAAACATATCTTTAGGTGAACTCACCGACCAAACGAGCACGACAGCAAAAATAACCACCCATATAACTTTCTTATTCACTATACATTCCCTTTAGATGATATTGTTCTAAACCAAGATCACAGTCTTTAGCCATCTAGCCCTCTACAATGGCAATAAATAATGCTATTTTGGTTGCGTATTAATGTCAGCATAACATAAGCATAACTATTGATAAGAGGGTACCCACACCATGGCAAAACACTCGCTTGACAAGGATAAGATTAAAATCCTGCTGTTGGAGGGCGTCCACCAAACTGCAGTCGATGTACTTAAGCGTGCAGGTTATACCAATATTGAATATCACAAAGCTTCCCTTCCTGAAGACCAGTTGCTGCGCTCAATTAAAGATGCTCACTTTGTCGGCCTGCGCTCGCGCACCCAATTAACCGCTGAAGTGTTGAACCATGCTGAAAAACTAGTCGCGATTGGCTGTTTCTGTATTGGTACTAACCAAGTTGATATTGCCGCTGCTGAGAAGTTAGGCGTACCCGTTTTTAATGCGCCATTCTCAAACACTCGCAGTGTTGCTGAGCTAGTGTTAGGTGAGATCATCATGCTGATGCGCGGTATTCCTCAGCGTAACGCCCTTGCCCACCGTGGCGGTTGGTTAAAAAGTGCCAATGGTAGCTATGAAGTGCGCGGTAAAACCTTAGGGGTCATTGGTTACGGCCATATAGGTACTCAGCTGGGTATTTTGGCTGAAACCCTCGGTATGCGGGTGGTATTTTTCGATATTGAAGACAAGTTGCCACTGGGTAATGCCAGCCAAATCCATTCAATGGAAACACTATTGAATGAAGCAGACGTTATCAGCTTGCATGTACCAGAAACTGCGCAAACTAAAAATATGATTGGTGCGACAGAATTTGAACAAATGCGTTCAAAAAGCTTTTTTATCAATGCATCACGGGGCACTGTGGTTGATATTGATGCGCTTTCTGATGCCCTAAAGTCAGGCCATATTGCAGGCGCTGCAATTGATGTATTCCCAGTTGAGCCTAAGTCAAATGATGACGAATTTATTAGCCCACTACGTGGACAAGATAACGTCATTATTACCCCGCATATTGGTGGTAGTACTGCTGAAGCTCAAGAAAATATCGGTATTGAAGTCGCGGGTAAGCTGGCTAAATATTCTGATAATGGCTCAACTGTGTCTGCGGTTAACTTCCCTGAAGTGTCATTGCCACAACATAAAGGCACCTCGCGCTTATTGCATGTTCACCACAACCGTCCAGGTGTGTTGATTAAAATTAACCAAGCGTTTTCAGAAAAAGGCATTAACATTGCTGCGCAATATCTACAAACGACTGCAGATATTGGTTACGTGGTCATGGAAGTCAATTCAAACCAAGCCGAACAAGCGCTGGGCGAGTTAAAAGCAATTGAAGGTACTATTCGTACCCGCGTATTGTTTTAATTCAAGCTAAGTCGGTGAACGATTTAACCTTAGGCTTATCTCGCAGTTAAATTGTGAATTAAAGCTATCTTCAATTAATTGAAGATAGCTTTTTCTTTTGAGCCTCACTGAATTCCGTTACACTCAAAGCTTATCTTTGTTGCTCACCTTAGGGATCATTTTATGACACTCGCAACCACACAGCCAAACTGGGATTACTTAACTTCAACGCCCGACTTACTGGTTTCAAACTTAAGCCACTTAGGTTTAATTGAAGTGACCGGTGAGCAAGGTAAAACCTTTATTCACGGCCAAGTCACTACCGATATCGTATCGCTGACAGAAACTCAGTGGCGCTGGGGCGCCCATTGCGATCCTAAGGGTAAGATGATTGCTAGCTTTAGAACCTACACAATTGCTGAAAGCCTTTTTATTTTAATGCCAGCATCAGTATTACCGCTAAGTTTGGCCTCATGGCAGAAATATGCGGTGTTCAGTAAAGCGGAATTAACTGATGTCACTGCTAAGCAAGTTATTTTAGGCTTTGCTGGTACGAAGGCTGCAGAGTTTATTGAGCAGCAATTTGGACGGATTGAACATGAAGTTACTCACGCTGAAGGCGCTATTATTTTAAAAGATGCTGAGCGCTTCATAGTGATTACATCAGCTGAAAAAGCGCAGCAATTAGTCACAGCTTCAAATCAACCACTATCTAGCCACCAAGCTTGGCAAGCATTAGAAATTCAAGCCGGTTACGCCAATATTGACGACAACCACAGCAGTGAGTTTGTACCACAAATGTGTAATATACAGGCGGTAAACGGTATTAGTTTTGAAAAAGGCTGCTACATGGGCCAAGAAACCATTGCCAGAATGAAGTACCGCGGTGGTAATAAACGCGCCCTGTATATTCTATCCGGTAGTGCCTCTGAAACTGTCAGCAGTGAAACTCAAATTGAAATTGCCTCAGAAGATGGCTTTCTTCGAGCGGGTAAAGTTATCGAAGCGGTTGAATTTAATAGCCAAGTGCTATTAACCGCAGTATTGGCTAACGATACGCCAAATGATGCAAAACTAAGAGTAAAAAATGACAACCAAAGTGAGCTAGTGGTGAAGCCGCTACCTTATTCGTTAGAAGATTAACTTAAACGGTTATATGGGTTAAAGCCAACAAAGGCTGCTAACCGTAACATTAAATAAAGGCTGATGGATGAGGTTACTTCTCATTCTTCAGCCTTTTTTATTATTTCAAAATCAACATATAAACGGGTTATTTCAATGAAAAGTCGATCTAAGTAATTTTATTTGTCGTATGATGATGTAATTACAAGTAATACCAGAGACGCTAATGACAGCAGTGATCACCCAACTATCGCAAGTATCCAAAGGCTTTAACGATGGAGATAGACTCCATCAGGTGCTTAACTGTGTCGATTTATCCCTGCATCGTGGTGATACCATTGCGCTAACCGGCCCCAGCGGCACGGGCAAAAGCACCCTACTTAATATCATTGCCGGTTTTGAGAAAATTGATTCTGGTCAGTTACAACTCATGAACCAACAAGCAGCGCAGTGGCAAGATAGTCAATGGAGCCAGTTTAGGCGCGCCCAACTTGGTATTGTCTTCCAACAATTCAACTTACTCACCCCGCTTAATGTTATCGATAATATCCGTTTTGTATTACAGCTTAATAATCAAAAGTGGAGTGATTGGGGCGATGAGCTTATTACGCAGCTTGGGATTAGTGACATTTTAACAAGACCTGTTGAAACCTTATCGGGTGGTCAGCAGCAACGCGTTGCCATTGCCAGAGCGTTAATCCACAAACCGGCATTATTACTAGCAGACGAGCCAACCGGTAATTTAGATGAAGCTGCAGGTCAGCAAGTAATGGAGCTAATGTGCCAGCTTACCATGGCTGCAAATACCACGGTGTTGATGGTAACCCACAGTGAAACCTGTGCGGGCTATATGAAACGCAGGTGGCATTTAGAAAAAGGCCATATTCATGAGTAATCAGGCTCAAGACATCACTGTCAAACAATGGCTGTTGTCACTAAAAATCTTCTTTGCCCACTACCGCCATTCGCCATTACAAGCTGGTGCCATTCTTCTCGGTATCCTCCTCGCAGTCACCTTGCTAATAGGCGTCAAGTCTACCAATGAAAATGCAGTAAGAAGTTACAGCGAAGCCACCGAACTATTAAGTCAACGGGCAAGCTTGTTGATCACCCCAGCCGCAGGGCAACAACTCATTAATGAGCAGGTCTATTTCCGATTGCGTCAAAGCGGGATCAGTAATGCTTTAGCTGTGATTAATGGCCTTGCAGTCGACGATAAGGGGCGGCGCTGGCAAATTCAAGGCAGCGATTTATTTGCTGCAGTTAACTTACAAAACCATTCATCTGAAGCTCAAACGAATACCAACAGCAAAACGCCCATTAATATTCCACTGGATAAGCTATTAGCAGGCAGCAATGTGTTGTTAATGAGCCAATCCCTAGCGGATAACATAGCAAAAGACGGGTGGTTTTATTTACAAAACCCACAAGATAAAGCCGCTAACACTATCAAGCTCGAAGTGATCAGTGTCGATGATGATTATGGCTTAGGTAATGCCATTGTCGCTGATATCTCTTTAGCGCAAATCCTATTAGACCAACCCAATAAGCTGTCTTATATTGCTTTGTTTGATCCTGCTGAGCCACTGATTGAGCAAATCAATAGTCAAAATCTATTACAGCAACAGGCGAGTATTACAGAACAAGATCAAGGCCAGGCGCTACAAGAGCTTACCCGTAGTTTTCACTTAAACCTTAACGCCATGAGTATGCTGGCTTTTGTGGTAGGGCTATTTATCGCTTATAACGGCGTGCGCTACAGTTTGATGAAGCGGCAAAAATTATTAGTACAATTACTGCAATTAGGGATTAATAAGCATAATGTGATGCTAGCACTGGTCGCTGAGCTCATTGTGCTGGTGATCATTGGTGCAAGCTTAGGCTTTATTCTGGGGCTGCAACTCAGCGTCTGGCTACAACCTATGGTCGCCATGACACTAGAGCAGCTTTATGGCGCTCGGCTAATGCCCGGCAACTGGCAATGGCAGTGGTTTGCCCAAGCCATAGTGTTAACCTTGTTTGCCGGTTTACTCGCCTGCCTGCCACTGTATCGACAATTAACGCAACAACCCCTCGCCCGAGCTGGCACCAAACATAATCAAGCAAGCAGTTTGCTGGTCACCCAACGCTGGTTGTTTGCCATCGCGATAGTGGCATTAACCATTTGCGCTGCACTGTTTCCGTTTGCTGAGCAATATCAATTTAGCCTCGCACTGATGGGGATTGTTATTGTCGCTATCCCACTATTGCTGCCATTAACACTGCATTATGTCAGTAGTAGTTTGGCTAAGTATTTTCCGGCAGGATTATGGCAATACATGATGGCAGAAACCAAAGAGTTAATCGGGCCGTTATCGTTAGCCATGATGGCGATGCTATTGGCGCTAACCGCGAACATTTCGATGAATACCCTAGTGGGCAGTTTTGAAGTCACCTTAAAAACCTGGCTTGAAAGCCGCCTTCATGCAGATTTATACATGCGCCCGTCAAGCGAAAACATCACTGATATTGCGTCTTTCTTAGAGAAGCAGCCTAAGGTCACTGGTATATATTCACAGTGGACAGTAAATAGCAGTTATCAAAATATGCCCGTTGAACTTGTGAGTCGCGATTTGTATTCAACTAAGATTGTCAGTTCGCTAAAACAGCAATCAGATGACTTCTGGGCTGAATTTACTCAGGGTAATCAGTTGATGATAAGTGAGCCCATTGCGATTAAATACAAGTTACAAATTGGCGATAGCTTTACATTGCCAATCATGTCAGCAAAAACGAATCAACACCCCGTGACCATTGGCGCTATCTTCTTTGATTATGGTAACCCTAAGGGTCAGGTCGTAATTGGTAATACACTATGGCAACAATTACAATTGCCCAAGCAAGCTAAAAGTATCGCTGCCAGCTATGATGGCGATATAAACGAGCTTGAACAATCACTCGTTAATAGCAAGCTAATTTCAACAGCGCAAATGTATAACCAAGCCAAAATTAAGCAGCAAGCCATAGCCATGTTTAAGCAAACCTTTTCTATCACCATGGTGCTCAATAGCCTCACCTTAATGGTGGCTGCCATTGGATTATTCAGTGCATGCTTAATGCTAACCCAAGCCAGACAAGCACCACTAGCCAAACTATATGCCCTTGGGGTGAGCAAAGCACGCTTGCGCTTTATGATGTTCATTCAAATGCAGTTTATTGTATTACTCACCTGTTTAGTGGCGCTGCCAACAGGTGCTGTACTGGGTTACTTACTGATCAACAAAGTCACTTTACAAGCCTTTGGTTGGAGTATTGCCATGCTATGGGATTGGCAAGCTTATGCCCGAGTGGTGTTAATTGCGCTGTCTACCAGCGCCGTTGCCATCGCGATCCCACTTTACTGGCAAACCCGTAAATCACTTATTCATAACCTTCAGCAAGAGGCTTTATAATGTATAACGCCCCGATAACCAGCGCCAACATAAAGCGACAGATTGACCCAGTGCTAAAGCTACGACAGTCAGCTTTTATCGCAATATGGTTACTGTTAGCTTGTCTGAGCCAAATGGGTTGTCAGCCTAATTCAACAGCAGAGTCAGATAACAAAGCCAGTATGGGCAGCCTATTAACGCAAGACGCTGACAGCCTTGAGCAATACGCCAAAGTACTGCCAGATCATCAACTCAATTTCCCGCGAGATCATTTAAGCCATGATAAATTTAGGCAAGAGTGGTGGTATTTAACGGCCAATATGACCACTGAGGCGGGTGAAGAGCTAGGGCTTCAATGGACTCAATTCAGAATTGCGCTGTCTGCTGCTGATACTGCCGCGCCAAACAACTGGGCTACTAATCAAATGTTTATGTCACACGCTGCATTAACCTCAGCATCCAAGCATCAAGCCAAAGAGAAATGGTCTCGCGCCCATCCACAACTGGCTCATGTTAGCTCTAACCCTCTCACCATCGTGTTAGATGACTGGCAGTGGCGCAGTGAAACAAATGCGTTATTTCCGGCAAATTTAACGGTTAACACTGAAAAATTTGGCTACCAATTATCATTAACCAGTAACGCGCCAATGAACCTACAAGGCGATAACGGCTACAGTATTAAAAGCCCTAACGGCGAAGTTGCTTCTTACTATTACAGCCAGCCTTTTATTGATTTAACAGGTTCTATTAACCGTGATGGTAAAACTGAAATAGTCACAGGAAAGGCTTGGCTTGATAGGGAGTGGAGCTCGCAATTCCTTACTAAAAGCCAGCAAGGCTGGGACTGGTTTTCTATTCGCTTAGATGATGGCTCTGCGCTAATGCTTTTTCAACTAAGAAACAGTAATAGTGAGGCCTTTTTTAGTGCCCGCAGAATGTTTTTCGACGGTAACGGCAGAAATATTAATAGTAAGTCACACCCAAACGACATAAAAGTTACCCCGCTTAGCTGGCAACAAACTGACAGTGGTCGCTATCCAATTAGTTGGCTGGTTAGCATTACTAGCGAAGATATTGATGTCACCGTTAAAGCACTTAACCCCAACAGTGATATGCCACTGACAATCTCTTATTGGGAAGGCCCGATCAGCGTATCAGGCAGTCATTCTGGTAATGGATATATGGAGCTAACGGGCTATTAGCACCATTGATGTTCAAAGTTAATTTTGCCTCTTCCTCGCTTTTTAAAGCCTATAGAAGCTTCTACTTCTATAGGACGGATTTTTCTATATCTGTCCTATACTTTTACCATTAACTATCAATAATCCGTAAGAATTAAATTTACATTTGCTAATTAAGTAATTGAGCAAATTGAAAAACGTGCTTTAGATCACACTTACTAGTGTGATCTACAGCAATAAACAGCCCGTATACTCAGTCTGGGGTATACCCATGAAAAATGCGCGGTTTAGACTCAATGATAGTTAAGTTTTTTGTTAATAAAAACCTTAGTAAATAAAAACAAAGATAGTTTTAAAAATACTGTCTACATACATTTAAGAGTGAGGAAACACCATGAGCATAAGCCGTCGCGAGTTTCTAAAAGCCAATGCAGCTACCGCAGCCGCTTCGGCAGTTGGACTTGCTTTACCAATAAAAATGGTTCAAGCAGAAGAGCAGTCTGCAGAAATAAAATGGGACAAAGCCCCTTGTCGTTTCTGTGGTGTGGGTTGTAGTGTTTTAGTGGGTACCAAAGGTGGCAAAGTTGTTGCGACTCAGGGCGACCCAGAAAGCCCTGTCAACAAAGGTCTTAACTGTGTTAAGGGCTACTTCCTCTCTAAAATTATGTACGGCAAAGACCGCCTTACGTCGCCATTATTAAGAATGAAAGATGGCAAGTATGACAAAGAAGGTGAATTTACCCCAGTAAGCTGGGATGTTGCCCTTGATACCATGGCTGACAAGTGGAAAGCCAGTATTGCCAAAAAAGGCCCTACATCGGTAGGTATGTTTGGCTCGGGCCAATGGACTATCTGGGAAGGCTACGCGGCATCTAAATTACACAAAGCGGGCTTCCTTACCAACAACATCGATCCTAATGCCCGTCACTGTATGGCATCTGCGGTAGGTGGATTCATGCGTACCTTTGGTATTGATGAGCCAATGGGTAGCTATGATGACTTCGAAGCTGCAGATCACTTCGTGCTTTGGGGCGCCAATATGGCAGAAATGCACCCTATTCTATGGTCACGCTTAACTGACCGTCGTTTAAGCCATGAAGGCAGTAAAGTCCATGTGTTATCGACATTTGAAAACCGCAGCTTCGAACTTGCCGACAACCCTATGGTATTTAAGCCGCAATCTGACTTAGTTATCTTGAACTTCATTGCCAATTATATCATCCAAAACGATGCGGTTAATAAAGACTTCGTCAGCAAGCATACTAACTTCGCAGAAGGTGTGACTGATATCGGTTACGGTCTTCGCCCTGAGCATCCTCTAGAGCAGAAAGCGAAAAACCCAGGTAACGGCAAATCTAAGCCTATCTCTTTTGAAGAATACGCAAAATTTGTCAGTACTTATACTGCTGAATACGCATCTGAAATGAGTGGCGTACCAGTTGAAAACCTTATCGAAATGGCAAAAGCGTATGCTGATCCTAACATCAAGATCATGAGCTTATGGACTATGGGTATTAACCAACATACTCGTGGTGTGTGGGCAAACAACATGCTTTATAACATTCACTTGTTAACAGGTAAAATTGCCACGCCAGGTAACAGCCCGTTCTCATTAACAGGTCAACCTTCAGCTTGTGGTACAGCACGTGAAGTGGGTACTTTCTCGCATCGTTTGCCTGCAGACATGGTTGTAGCAAACCCTAAACATCGCGCAATCACTGAAAAGTTATGGCAGCTACCTGAAGGCACGATTCCGCCAAAACCTGGCTACCATGCTGTACTTCAAAGCCGTATGCTGAAAGATGGCAAACTAAACTGTTACTGGACTATGTGCACCAATAACATGCAAGCAGGTCCAAACATTAACGATGAAATTTACCCAGGTTTCCGCAACCCAGAAAACTTCATTGTGGTATCAGACCCATACCCAACAGTGACAGCAACAGCTGCTGACTTGATTCTTCCTACTGCGATGTGGGTAGAAAAAGAAGGTGCTTACGGTAACGCTGAGCGCCGTACTCATATGTGGCATCAACAAGTTAAAGCCCCTGAAGGCGCTAAGTCTGACTTATGGCAGCTTGTTGAGTTCTCTAAGCGCTTCAAAGTTTCTGAAGTTTGGCCTGCAGAGTTAATTGCTAAAAAGCCTGAGTATGCAGAAAAAACCTTATATGACATCTTATTTGCTAACGGTGTCGTTGATAAATTCCCGTCATCAGAGTGTAAAGGTGACTACAACGATGAAAACGATGCATTCGGCTTCTACCTGCAAAAAGGGTTATTTGAAGAGTATGCTCAATTTGGTCGTGGACACGGTCATGATTTAGATGCATTTGACAACTATCATGAAAACCGCGGTAAACGTTGGCCTGTAGTCAATGGTACCGAGACGGTTCGTCGTTTCGTTGAAGGAAGCGACCCTTACGTTAAAGCTGGTGAAGGTTATAACTTCTACGGTAAGCCTGACGGACGCGCAGTGATTTTTGCACTGCCATTTGAGCCCGCTGCTGAAGAGCCAAATGAAGAGTTTGACCTATGGATGTCTACAGGTCGCGTACTTGAGCATTGGCATACAGCAAGTATGACAGCTCGTGTACCAGAGCTGCATAAGTCTTACCCTGATGCACAGGTATTCATGCACCCTAAAGACGCGAGTAGTCGTGGCCTGAAAAATGGTGATGAAGTGAAAGTGATTTCTCCACGTGGTGAAGTGAAAACGCGTGTTGAAACTAAAGGCCGTAACAAGCCACCTGTCGGCGTGGTGTTTATGCCATTCTTTGATGCTAGACAGCTGGTCAACAAATTATTACTTGATGCTACTGATCCGTTATCGAAAGAAACAGATTTCAAGAAGTGTCCAGTGAAGATTGTTAAAGCCTAATTTGACTTACAGTGATGCTGAAAACAAATTTAGCATCACTGAATCACTATTTATCTCTATCCATTTAATCAAAAAATAATGGATATGAAGGAGTGTAAACCATGAAGAAATTACTTAGCCTTGCTGCGATAGTGCTCAGTCTTAGCGCATGCTCAGGTCAACAAGCAGCAGAAACTGCTGCACCAGTAAATGTAAAATCACTAGCTGGTGATGTACAGATTACTGACACCATTCCTGCAGATGCAAAAGCGACTTACCCAAGCCGCGGAACTGCGATTGAAAGAACATTTGTGCATCAACCACCTATGATCCCCCATAGAGATAGTTATCCTATCACTATGAAAAAGAATGGTTGTTTAACGTGTCACAGTACTGAAAAGGCAGCGCGCATGAAAGCCACGCCAATCGACAAGTCACACGTAAAAGCCGATGGAAAATTTGACGATAAATATTATTTTTGTGTTCAGTGCCATGTTGCACAAGCAGATAATAAAGAAGCATTAGTTGAGAATTACCACACAAACTAAGCTTCTACATCCAGCTTGATATCGATGTAAAATAAAAATGCCACTGGATCTCAGTGGCATTTTAGTTTGTCGCTAACATGACAACATTAGCTAAGGCTCAAAGTCTAAAGCCTTTACGGCGTCACAATATTAAACCAGAAGTTATATTCATCAAGCATGCCTAAAAACGCAGTGAATAAGCTTTCATCGCCACTAATTTTTACATCGCCTTTTTTAATGGCCTCATCAAAGGTTATCTCTTTTAGCTGGATGCTATTCATGGTTTCCATGCTCATAACTAAGCCGACATCCGGGTCTTCAACTTGATTTGAGCTGTGGTGTAATACCGCATTCTCAACTGTTAAGCTGTAACCCTTTTTAAGATCAGTGAAATCAATATTGATATCAAACTGTTTACCCGCAGCTTTGGCAGAATCCAATCTTACCGCTAAATAATCAAACAGCAATTCAGGTGTCATCGCGCGAATAGTATCAGGTGTTGCGGTTTGAGTTCCCCCTGCCGACGGAATACCATTTCGCAGCTCATAAGCACCTTGTAAATATACTGAACGCCAAGGCCCTGACTCAGCTTGATAACCTAATTGCTCAAAGGCATCGGCCAATAACTCTTTAGCCTCAGTAGATTGAGGGTTAGCAAAAACAGCATGTTTCATCACCTCAGCAACCCAGCGATATTCACCATCAGCGAAAGAGTTTTTGGCTTTTTTAACCACTTCAGCTTCGCCACCCATGTACTGCATATACTTTTTAGCAACCACTTCTGGCGGCAGATTATCAAGGTTAGATGGATTCCCGTTATACCAGCCCATATAACGTTGGTACACTGCGCGGCTATTATGTTTCAGCGTACCGTAATAGCCTCTGGTAGCCCAGTTCTGCTCTAATTCAGGTGGCAGTGTGATCATTTCAGAAATCTCTTCGCCTGTGTAACCTTGGTTCATCAGTCTTACTGATTGGTCATGGGTGAATTTGTAGATATCACGCTGCTTTTTGAAATAAGGAATAATGTTGTCACTGCCCCATAAAGGCCAATGATGACTTTGGAACTTAACTTTTGCTTCTTGGCCCCACAGGCTAATAGTCTCGTCAAGGAAACTGGCCCAAATCAGCGCATCTCGCACTTGCGCCCCACGAAGGGTTAAGATGTTATGCATGGTATTAGTCGTGTTTTCCGCCATCCACAAGGCTTTATATTGTGGAAACCAAGTGTTCATCTCAGCTGGTGCTTCAGTGCCGGGGGTTAACTGAAACTCCATTTCAACACCATCAATAGTTAATTTAGTCCCCGTCTGTTTGATTTCCTTATTAGGCACTAATAAACCCGCAAGCCCGGTCGATACTGTCATACCTAGACCGCCATTTACACCGCCCTGGGCATTTCTAGGCAGTAATGCACCGTACATAAATACCGCACGGCGACCCATGGCATTACCGGCAATGACATTTTCTGACACCGCATGCTCAGTGAAATGCTCCGGCGCTATCACCTGCACTTTACCGCTGGCGACATCTTCAGCTGTGGCTAAGCCGGTTGCACCGCCATAATGGTCAATATGGCTATGACTATAAACAATCGCCACCACTGGACGCTCTCCAATATGCTTATTAATTAAGTCTAATGAGGCTTTAGCTGTTTCAGGGGAGATTAATGGGTCAAATACAATCCAGCCCTTGTCGCCTTTAATGAAAGTGATGTTACTTAAGTCAAATCCACGTACTTGGTAAATATTATCAGTCACTTCAAATAAACCATGATGAAGTACCAATTGGCTATTACGCCATAAACTGGGGTTGACCGTATCTGGGGAGGCTTTGTCATCACTAATATAAGTTTTGTATTGCTCTAAATCCCATACCACATTGCCATTGGCATCTTTAATGGTCACCACATCAGGCTTAGCAATAAAACCCCGTTTAGCATTGTCAAAATCTTGCTTGTCGTTAAAGGGAAGCGCCTTTAGCACTGCGGCATTGGCTTTTTGAGTATGTTCAGTAGCAGGTTTAGATTGAGTAGCGGCGACACTATTAAAACACACCGCGACAGAAAAAGCCGCGGCAAGCAGATAAAGCGGTTTCATATAAGCTCCTTTTAAACACGATTAAATACTTAATTCGTTATCCTAGGAGTAAAATTAGCTGCTTATTTAACCAAGCGCTAGCGCTATTAGTTTTATAT
>NZ_MCTY01000011.1:0-19782 GCF_002873635.1 Shewanella sp. 10N.286.52.B9 | reverse complement strand
GAGCCACACAAGTGTGGCTCTATACTTCCAAGCAATCTTAGAACTTGTAAGTTGCTGTGAAGTAATGTGCGAAACCAGTGGTTTCTAGGCCAACGATACCTGCACCATCTTCAAGAAGGTATACATCTTTATATGCTTTTAAGCCGTAACCTAGTGCGTAGTTGTCTGAATGCCAATGTAAACCGAAGTATGCTGCGCCACCATTAGTTGTTGTTGGAACAAATTCATCATTTACTGCATCTGCACCGAACTGGTAATCAACATAGCCCTGGAAAGAAATAAAAGTACCGTTATCAAAGTTAACCACTGGCTTAAACCAGTTAGCAGAGAACTGGTAACCATTCCATTCTTTGGCATTTAAGTCGTAAAAACCGTATAAGTTCATGCCAGTTTTACCTAACCATGGAACCATAACGTCAGCACCGATACCAATTGAAGCATTGTTTACGTCATTTGTCTCATTGCCGAATTCGTCAGTACCACGAATTGCTCCGCCACCAAAGTTGAACAAAGTTGAGATATAAACTTCTTGAACAGGGCCAAATGAAAGATCTTTACCAGTGATTGCATCAAGAGAAAAACGAGGAGCAAATTTCATGAACATCTTGCTTGCGCCGTTATTCTTATCACCGTAATCGCGGTTAGTGATGTTGAAAACATCCACGTAGCCATACAGATCAACAATACCAGCGCGACCACCAAATTCCATTTCTAAGTAGTCATGGCCATTATCAGTAGAACCATCGCGTGGAAGCTCATTTACTGCGTACATTGCGTTGAACTGCATCCAACTGTAATCACCAGAACGTAAATCGGTGCGGTCAGCAGCCATAGCAGGTGCAGACATTGCAGCGATCGTAGTTGCAGCTAAAGCTAAAGTTTTAACGTTTTTCATTATCAACCCCATTGATATATTTATTACCACCTTCGTGGGTGGCGATTTTTATAAAACGTTTGCATTGTACCTATTCTAGCTAAAAGCTCAATACAAAAAAGACAAAATACGAATACTTAATCCCAAAATGTGAACAATGTCGCTACCTTTAACTAACAACCAATAATTAAATAATCTATAAAACTATTAATAGGCCCAATATCGTTATATAAAACCTTAGCAAGCAACATACCATAAACAGCTGTAGCAAAAGTTGATTAAGTAAAATTCACGGAGAATGGCTGTTTTTAAAGACAAAAAAAGCCGTTATTACTAAATGATAACGACCTTTTTATTGGTAATGTTTAAATCATGGTAGTGATAACATCGCTAAAAATTGACCCGTAAATGTTGCACCCAAGAAGTTAACAAGCGAGCTAGCAATAACGGCACGTATATTAAGCTCAGCAAGCTCATGGTGACCACTAGGCACCATTGAACCAGCTAATCCAGCTAATCCAGCTAATCCAGCTAATCCAGCTAATCCAGCTATTAGCATAGCCATAGCCATAGCCATAGCCATAGCCATAGCCATAGCCATAGCGGATAAGTGAGCAGCGCCACATAATGCCAATGCAAGGATAACCACTATTTTTAGATACAAAAAAGGCCGTTATTAATAAATAATAACGGCCTTTTGACTAACCAAGCTTAACTCATAGCAGATATTAAATCGCTAAGAATAGGCCCGCTAGCGTTGCGCTCATTAAGTTAGCAAGTGAACCGGCAATAACAGCACGGATACCAAGCTTAGCAAGGTCATGACGACGACTAGGCGCCATTGAACCTAAACCACCTAATAGAATAGCAATAGATGATAAGTTAGCGAATCCACATAATGCGAATGAAATGATAGCTTTAGTTCTATCAGACATCATCATGCCAGTCTCAGCAACTACTTTGAAACCTTCTGCAGAAGCATCAAGTAAGTAAGGAGCAAAGTTAAGATAAGCAACGAATTCGTTTACAACAATCTTTTGACCGATGAAAGAACCAGCAACAAGTGCTTCGTTCCAAGGTACACCGATTAAGAATGCTAAAGGCATGAAAATGTAACCAAGAATAAGTTCTAAAGTAATACCTTCAAGACCAAACCAACCAGTTACACCACCGATGATACCGTTGACCATTGCAATTAAACCAACGAAGGCAATTAACATTGCACCCACGTTTAGTGCTAAATGCATACCAGATGAAGCACCGCCAGCAGCAGCGTCTAATACGTTAGCTGGTTTATCAGGATCTTCAGGAAGATCTGACATGTCATTTTTAGCTTCTTCAGTTTCAGGATGCATTAGTTTAGCCATCATCAAACCACCAGGAGCCGCCATGAATGATGCAGCAACTAAGTATTCAATTGGTACACCCATTTGCGCGTAACCGGCTAATACTGAACCCGCGATTGATGCTAAACCACCAACCATGATTGCGAATAATTCAGAGTTAGTCATAGTCGCAATAAATGGACGAACAACTAGTGGCGCTTCAGTTTGACCAACGAAAATATTCGCTGTCGCTGACATAGACTCAGTACGGCTAGTACCTAATGCTTTTTGCAAGCCACCACCGATGAGACGGATGATCCACTGCATAATGCCTAAGTAGTAAAGCACTGCGATTAATGAAGAGAAGAACACGATAACGGGTAAAACATTTACCGCGAAAATAAAGCCAACTTTGAATTGAGCTAAATCGCCAAATACGAAGTTAATGCCCGATTGTGCATAACTAATTACACTAGATACGGCATCTGACATACCTTGTAAGATATCTTTCCCCACTGGTACGTATAAAACGAAACCTGCAAAGAATGCTTGAATAGCTAAAGCACCACCAACAGTACGCACATTAATTGCTTTTCTGTTATTTGATAGTGCATAACCGATTGCTAGTATGGTAACCACACCTACTAGACTCATTAGTATATCCATTAATCACGACCCTTTTTTAATTTGTTAACGATATGTATAATTGTTGTTAACTCACCTATTTTCAGTTAGTGATTATAACTGACGAGCGGATGAAAATCGTGGATTAGTTCATAGTTTTAGAGTTTAATTTCAGGATCTTATCCCACAGCAACGCCCATCAACCACGGTGTTTAAAAAAAAAGAATTACAGCTCAAACAGTTGCCGAGCATTTAACCCCAACTGTTCCATAATTAAAACAGTGGTTTTTTTTTGTAATTTTGCTATCTGTTCAACAAAACTTATTATCTGAAGCGGAGTATTTCGTTTATCTGGTGAATTATAGGGCGCCATGCTGGGAGAGTCGGTTTCTATTAGGAAGTGTTTAATATCAACTTCTGTAACCGTTTTTTGTAACTTTTTGGCGCTAGGGTTCATGATTAACCCACCTATTCCCAGTTTATAGCCCAGTTCAATATAAGATTTTGCCAACTCTGGGGCGCCATAAAAGCCATGAATAACCCCACCTTTAGGGTTAGGGTATTTTTTCAACATGGCTAATAGTTGTGGATGAGCTTTTACGGCATGTAAAATCACCGGTAATTGCCAATCAATTGCTGATGCTAATTGAGCCTCGAGTAAATCCAACTGTGATTGAGACCAATGTCGAAGCTTATCTAAACCACATTCCCCCAGGGCAACAAACCTTGGATTAGGCCTATGTTTAGCGATGAGATTATTTAACGCCGCCACTGCTTGAGAAATGTCAGCAGGTACATACCAAGGGTGGATACCTAAGGCAAAATAGCAGTCAAACTCGCTGGTAACCTCTAGCTGTTTAGCCCAAGATGACTCACTCACCCCTGGAATAATGACGTTGTCGATCCCGTTTGCGCGCATCTTTGCAAACAAAGCAGCTCTATCGTGGTCAAAATCCACAAGATCAAGGTGGGCATGGGTATCTATCATCACTTTTCCTCAAACAAATAACTTTACTGCAAATCACAGCTAATGCAGCAAACCTGCTTAGCACTTTTTACGTTACTCATCTTGCCACTATAGAATAAAATTAGCCTCAAGCTTAAATCACAGCCAATAAAAAAGGCGGTTAGACCGCCTTTTAACATCAAACACCCCAGTGATTAGTTTTCGCGAGTTTTAGCGAACTCTACATCAGGGTAACGTTCCATGGATAAATTCAGATTTACCATAGTCGGTGCAATATAAGTTAGGTTATTACCACCATCTAAGGCTAAATTGCTGCTGCACTTACGACGGAACTCTTCGAGTTTACGCTCATCTTTACAGTAAACCCAGCGGGCGGTTGAAACACTAATGCCTTCATAAATCGCTTCGACGTTATATTCACTCTTAAGGCGTCCAACAACCACTTCAAACTGCAGTACGCCAACTGCGCCCACAATTAAGTCGTTGGTATCTAGCGGTCTAAAGACTTGAACAGCGCCTTCTTCGGCAAGCTGTACGAGACCTTTAAGCAATTGCTTTTGCTTTAACGGATCTTTTAAGCGAATACGGCGGAACATTTCAGGGGCAAAGTTAGGAATACCAGTAAACTTAACTTTTTCACCTTGGCTGAAAGTATCACCAATTTGAATGGTGCCATGGTTATGTAAACCGATAATATCACCTGGGTAGGCTTCTTCAACTTGCTCACGATCACCAGCAACGAAGGTTAACGCATCAGAAATACGCACATCTTTACCGACACGTACATGATGCATTTTCATGCCTTTCTCGTACTTACCAGACACAATACGCATAAAT
Source organism: Shewanella sp. 10N.286.52.B9 (assembly GCF_002873635.1). Lineage (NCBI taxonomy): Bacteria > Pseudomonadati > Pseudomonadota > Gammaproteobacteria > Alteromonadales > Shewanellaceae > Shewanella > Shewanella sp. 10N.286.52.B9. The sequence goes on along the minus strand of NZ_MCTY01000011.1, from coordinate 15,155 downwards.
GCGACGCGGTCACGATGCTTAGGATCCATGTTCGCTTGGATTTTGAAGATAAAGCCAGAGAACTTTTCTTCTTCAGCATGAATATCACGTACTTCAGTGGCGCGAGGTTGAGGCTTAGGTGCCCACTCAGTTAAACCGTCAAGTATATGATCAACACCAAAGTTACCTAATGCGGTACCAAAATAGACAGGTGAAAGTTTACCGGCTAGAAACGCCTCTAAATCGAACTCATGTGATGCACCGATCACAAGTTCTAATTCTTCACGTAATAACTCAGCAAGTTCAGCACCAATTGCTACATCAAGTTCAGGATTATCAAGGCCTTTCACTGTACGCACTTCTTGAATTTTATGCCCTAAACCTGACTGGTATAAAATTGCTTCGTCGCGATGGATATGATAAACCCCTTTAAACGACTTACCACAGCCAATCGGCCAAGTGATTGGCGCACATGCGATTTTTAGCTCAGTTTCAACTTCGTCCATCACTTCCATAGGATCGCGAATATCACGGTCACATTTATTCATGAATGTCACGATTGGTGTGTCACGTAAACGGGTAACTTCCATTAGTTTACGGGTTCGGTCTTCGACACCTTTGGCCGCGTCGATCACCATAAGACATGAGTCAACAGCGGTTAAGGTACGGTAAGTATCTTCAGAGAAGTCTTCGTGACCTGGAGTATCAAGTAGGTTTACTAGGCAATCACTGTAAGGAAATTGCATTACCGAAGTAGTAATAGAAATACCACGGTCTTTTTCCATTTCCATCCAGTCAGATTTTGCATGCTGTTTAGAGCCACGACCTTTAACGGTACCTGCAGTTTGAATTGCTTGTCCGAATAAAAGTACTTTCTCAGTAATAGTGGTCTTACCGGCATCAGGATGCGAAATAATCGCGAAGGTACGACGTTTATCGACCTCTACTGTTTGAACTGACATGGTTTACTTGCCCTAGCATAATAAAAAGGCGCAAATTATAGCGTTTCCCATCTAGGTTGGCTAGGTAAACTCACTTAAACCCAAATGGTGATGGTTTAAAAAACTCAAAAACCCAAAAGGCTAATGCCGATGCATTAGCCTTTGTGCTGAGCTAACAATTATTATTAATTAGCGACTGTAGATTGTTCAAGTATTTGCAGCGCTTGGGCTAGCTCTATTCTGGCATAACGATGTTCAACAAAATCATAAATATTTGTTGCCAAGCTTAAGCGATAATAATCCGCTGCCAGTTGATAATCTTTTTGCTCCACCGCTTTTTTAGCTAGGTAGAAATAGGCTTCACACAGACGCTCAGCATACTCCTGAGGTTGAGTCAGGTTGACTTTAGCTGCATCAAAAACTTGCTCTTTAGTCAGCTTACCAAGGTAATAATCAATGATGACTGAAGACCACGCCTGATCGTTAAGCGATTGGCGATTAGTTAATAGCTCGGCTTGCGCTGCTTGCTGATCTGTCGGCACTTGCACTAGGTATAACCACAAAGCACGATAACCATCAGCAGGTGCTTGGGCCAAAAATGTGCGCATATCTTCAGTGGCTAACTCATAGCGTTCACCGTAATACAAAGCAATACCACGGTTGAGATAAGCATAATCGTATTGGGGGGATAACTCTAAGACCCCATCAAAAGACTCATAAGCAGGTTCAAACTCGCCTTCTTGGGTGTAATAAATCCCTAAGAAATTATATGCATCAGCAAGATTAGGTTGTAATTTTATCGCTTGGTGAAAATCAATTTTAGCGAGTAGTCGTAGGCCAACACTATCGTAGATAACACCACGGTCATAATGAAAGCGTGCTCGTTGCTCAGTGGTTAATTCCATAGAGGCTAAAATGTCATTGAGCTTAGCTAAAGTGACTTCTAACTTGTAATCAGGCACTTTGGGAGAAACCATCACTTTGCCTGACGCTGCGCTATTATCATTGCCTGAAAGTGAAGCACAACCTGACAATAACATACTGGCACCGACACATAATGCTACCACAGTGGTCCGTAATTTATGTTCCATTTAAATACCTTATCAGGTTCTATAGTTAGTTTGCATCATATCAACCAATAGCGCCAAGGGCTACGCAGTTAAAGATAAATTTATCATTGGCTAAATTTTGCCAATAAAAAAGGAGAGCCTTAGCTCTCCTTTATCGATTAGATTAACTGAGTTAATCTAACAACTATTCTGCAGCAGGTTCTGCTTTAGTAACAGCTTCTTTGATAGAAAGTCTTACACGACCTTGACGGTCAACTTCCATCACTTTAACGTCAACTTCTTGGTTCATCTCAAGGTGGTCAGAAACGTTAGCAACACGCTCTTCACTGATTTGAGAAATATGAACTAAGCCATCTTTACCAGGTAAGATGTTAACGAATGCGCCAAAATCAACGATACGGATAACTTTACCTTTGTAGATACGGCCGACTTCAACTTCAGCAGTAATCTCTTCGATGCGACGGATAGCTTCTTTAGTTGCTTCACCATTTGAAGAAGCAATTTTAACAGTACCGTTGTCATCTAATTCAATTGTTGTACCGGTTTCTTCAGTAAGTGCACGAATAGTTGCACCACCTTTACCGATAACGTCACGAATTTTTTCAGGATTAATCTTGATAGTCGTAATACGTGGAGCGTGATCAGAGATATCTTCACGTGCGCCACCAATTGCTTGGTCCATCACGTTAAGAATATGAACACGAGCGCCGTATGCTTGTTGCAGAGCGATATCCATGATCTCTTGAGTGATACCTTCAATCTTGATATCCATCTGCAGAGCAGTAATACCATCACGGGTACCAGCTACTTTAAAGTCCATGTCACCTAAGTGATCTTCATCACCTAAAATGTCAGAAAGAACAACAAAGTCGTCGCCTTCTTTAACTAGACCCATTGCGATACCAGCAACTGAACTCTTGATTGGTACACCCGCATCCATTAATGCTAATGAAGTACCACAAACAGAAGCCATAGAGCTTGAGCCGTTTGATTCAGTAATTTCTGAAACAACGCGGATGCTGTATGGGAATTCTTCAGCTGAAGGCATAACGGCATTCATACCACGCCAAGCTAGCTTACCGTGACCGATTTCGCGACGCTTAGGTGAACCTACCATGCCAGTTTCACCAACTGAGTATGGAGGGAAGTTGTAATGAAGCATGAAGCGGTTAGTACGCTCGCCCATGATGCTATCAATTTTCTGTGCATCACGTTCTGTACCTAAAGTACAAGTAACTAACGCTTGAGTTTCACCACGAGTGAATAATGAGCTACCGTGAGTACGTGGAAGTACACCAGCAAGTACATTCAATGCGCGGATCATATCTGGTTCACGACCGTCGATACGTGGCTTGCCACTGATAATACGACCACGAACAATGTTCTTCTCTAAGCTACCAAGTAAGTTATCAACTTCACGTTGATCAACATCTGCGTTTTCAGCAACTAATGCCGCTTTTGCTGCTGCTTTAACAACACCAACTTGCGCATAACGATCTTGCTTAACTTCAATTTGGTAAGCTTCAGTCATGCCAACTTCAGCTAAATCTTTAATTTTAGCAACTAAGTCTTGATCTTGAACAGGAGCAGTCCAATCCCAAGTAGGCTTGCCCGCTTCAGCTTTAAACTCAGCAATCGCATCAACCACAACTTGTTGTTGATCGTGACCGTAAGTTACCGCGCCTAGCATGATTTCTTCAGCAAGTGACTTAGCTTCAGATTCAACCATCAATACAGCGCTTTTAGTACCTGCAACAACAAGATTTAAGTCGCTTTCAGCAACTTGATCTACTGATGGGTTAAGTAAGTATTCACCGTTGATATAACCAACACGTGCAGCACCTAATGGTCCATTGAATGGAATACCAGAAATAGCCAGCGCTGCTGAAGTACCAATCATAGCCACAATGTCTGGCTCAATTTGTTGGTCTACAGAAACAACAGTAATAATGACTTGGACTTCGTTTTTAAAACCGTTAGGAAATAAAGGACGAATTGGACGGTCGATTAAACGAGCAATAAGCGTTTCGTCTTCATTTGGACGACCTTCACGCTTAAAGAAACCACCAGGGATCTTACCAGCAGCGTAAGTCTTCTCTTGGTAGTTAACTGTTAGTGGGAAGAAATCACGGCTTAAATCCGCAACTTTTTTACCAACTACAGTAACAAGGACAGTTGTATCGCCCATGCTCGCTAGTACTGCAGCATCAGCTTGACGTGCAATAACACCTGTTTCTAAGGTGACAGTATGTTGACCATACTCAAAACTCTTTACAATTGGATTCACGTGACCCATTCCTTAATTATTGACCTTTAAATTACGCGCACAAGTATACTTCAATTTTTTATAATAGTTAAAGGTCATCGCCATATCAGTCTAAAAAATAATTTATATTTTGCCTTTTAAGGTCGATATGGTTATATGAATTCATATCTCATGGCAATATAAAATGATAATAACAATGCCCTGGCCGAAAAATAGGCTTTAATCCTTGGGCTAAACGCTATACTTAATGACTTTTTGAACAAATTTATCTACAGTGAAAGGTAGAAAATACCTAACAATAACAAGCAGGTTTTTTAGGTAATTTAAGATTTTGTTAGCCCGCCAACAAAAGTAAGCTCAACGTTATTGCAAATGGAAATAAAATAATGCCGCCACAGTTTAAGTCTTTGACATGGAAGCAAACAAATTTAGTGGTGTTCACAGCATTATTTTTTGCTATTGCTATTTTTATTGTCGAGCTTGCACTGGTTGTTATTACCACCAAACAGCAAATCCAGGCCTCCCAGCAAGAACTCGTCAATTCTGTTGAACAAACCATATCTAATGTGGTGTGGGCTTTAGATGACAAACAGACCCAGCAAAACTTAGAAGGTATTATAAAAATTGATGATATTCGTTCTGCTATCATCACCTTAGATGACAATTCCTTGTATGTTGAAGCAAGTCATCAGGCCAAACGATATCCAACTTACTATGACAGTTTGAGTTACTTGCTCTTTGATGAGTTAAAGGAAATCTCACGACCTTTGTATCGACCGCACTATTTTGAGGGCGATAAAAAACAGCAACAAATTGGCACCTTATCTATCCATTACGATATTCAAGCAATGACCAATAATTTGTTTAACCGACTTCAGTTAAGTTTTATCGCCACCTTAGCCAGAGCCTTATTGCTCACTTTAGTGCTCACGATTGTGTTTCACCGATTCCTCACTCAGCCAATCGCGCAGATCAGCGAAGCCATTGATAACATTGATCCTGAATTACCGGATGAAAACCTCATTCCCATAACCTGTGCCCATAAAGATGACGAGCTTGGACTTGTCTCCACAAAATTAAATCAAATCTTATTGCAGTTCAGTCAGGCTCAAAACAAATTACGAAAAATGGCCACCCGAGATCCTCTCACTAATTTGCCCAATAGAACCCTACTACTTGAAACATTAAGTGTCACCATACAACGTGCGCGCGTTCACAAACGCCAATTCGCACTATTATTTATTGACCTCGATAGATTTAAAAATGTAAATGACTCTTTAGGGCATACTATCGGTGATCAATTCCTTGTAAGAATAGCCCGAATTTTAGAATCGGGCATCGCTGATAAAGGCAGCGTGGCCCGCCTAGGAGGTGATGAGTTTGTTATCGTTGCAGATGATATAAAAACCCCGCAACACGCCGCTGATTTCGTTGAACAGCTGTTAAAGCAACTCAATATGCCAATACAGCTGAATGAGCATACGATTCACCCTGCGGCCTCGATTGGTATTGCGATATACCCTGAAGATGGCCAAGGCGCTGAGGATCTTATCCGGCACGCCGATATTGCCATGTATAGCGCTAAAGCTGCGGGTTCAAACCAGTGGGCCTTTTTCAAGCAGCAAATGACCGAACATGCCGCAATTAGATTAAAAACCGAGGCCTCTTTACACAATGCGCTTAAGCGAAATGAATTTAGGCTTTATTTTCAGCCCAAATTAGATCTTAAAACTAATGAAATTGTCGGCTGTGAAGCCTTAATCCGCTGGCAAAAAGACGGCAAACTTGTGCCACCCATGGCGTTTATTCCTATCGCTGAAGAAACTGGCATTATCATTCCCATCGGCAGATGGGTTATTGAACAAAGTTGTAAGCTGCTCCGTGAGTGGGAGAAAAAATACAATCGCGTCATTCCCATTGCGGTAAATGTCGCTTCACAGCAGTTTGCTGATGCAAGCTTGGTATCCGATATCAAACAATTGGCGCTACGTTATCAAATTCGCCCCGAGTTATTGGAAATCGAAATAACCGAAACATCACTGATGAATGATATCACTCAAGCCATCGCTAAACTCGAACAACTTAAAAGTGCCGGTTTTGGTATTGCCGTGGATGATTTTGGTACCGGCTATTCATCTTTGTCTTATTTACGCCGTTTGCCTATTACCACAATGAAAATCGACCGCTGCTTTGTCTCTGACTTACCCCATGATGGCGCCATCGCTTCCACTATTCTAATGCTAGGGCAACAGCTAAATCTGGATATTGTTGCAGAAGGGATTGAAAACCAAGCGCAGCTGGCATGGCTACAACAACATCATTGCCAAGTTGGTCAGGGGTTTCTATTTAGTAAACCTTTACCACAAGACGAGTTTGAAGCGCGCTATTTTGGTGAGCAGCAGGTAAAGGTAGAGCAGGCGTAAACAAGAATGCTAGTTAAACTACATTTATTTTAGCCAATAAAAAAGGAGGCATAGCCTCCTTTTTTACGGTTTGATCTACTTACCGCAAGCAATAAGCAAATTAAACGTCGTTATTAACGACGTAAACCTAACTTCTGGATTAGAGCAGTATAACGAGCTACGTCAGTACGCTTAAGGTAAGCAGTAAGCTTACGACGTGCGCTAACCATACGTAGTAGACCACGACGTGAATGGTGATCATGGATGTGCTCTTTGAAATGACCTTGTAGATGGTTAATCTGTGCAGTCAATAAAGCTACTTGTACTTCAGTTGAACCAGTGTCGTTTTCACAACGTGCGAATTCAGCTACGATTTTAGCTTTTTGTTCATTACTTAGTGACATAAATATCTCCAGAAAAAATTAAATTATCTCAAGCCGATCACTAACTCAGCCTGAGGGCGCGATATATTAACCGAAAGCGCAGCTTACCGCAATAAAAAATCTGCATATCCGACTGCGGCAATCTTGCCACAGTAAAATATACAGATTGATATAGATTAAACTAACAAGTTAGAGCCACTACTCTTGACTGTGGTCAACCACTAATCTTTTGGGTGCGAGTAAGCCATCATCATTTTTAAAGCCAATGCCAATAAACTTTCTTGACTCACCTAAAGTGATCCGTAGAAGTTGATCATCTAGCACACCTTCAGCCTGAACAGGTTGGCCTTGTAAAATATATTGAGCACTGGTCTCAGGTAAATTTACTTCAGCAAAGTTCGCGACCGCGGTATCCATTGGTAATAGTAATGGGTCTAATACATCACTTGAAGGTATTTCAGACTTTTCAGCCTCATCTACCATCGCCATCAATTGCTCTAAGGTCACCATTTTTTCATATGGATAGTCAGCAACTTGAGTACGTCTAAGCATAATGACATGAGCCCCACAGCCTAGCATTTCCCCTAAATCATCAACGATGGTGCGAATATAAGTACCTTTAGAACAATGAATGTCTAAGGTTAACTCATCACCTTCTAAGCCGACGTATAGCAACTCAAACACATTAATTGGTCGGGCTTCACGGGGGACTTCAATGCCTTCACGTGCATATTTGTATAAAGGCTGACCTTGATACTTTAATGCCGAATACATAGAAGGAACTTGCATGGTTTTACCACGAAAGTGTTCAAGTGACACTTCAAGCTTTTCTTGGGTAAAATTGACAGGTCTTATCTGCACAACTTCACCGTCAGAATCACTGGTATCAGTTCTTTCACCTAACTTGGCCGTCACTAAATAACGCTTATCAGCATCAAGTAAATGTTGAGAAAACTTGGTTGCTTCACCTAAACAAATAGGTAGCATCCCGGTTGCCAATGGATCCAAAGCGCCAGTATGGCCGGCTTTGTTAGCTTGGTAGAGACGTTTGACACGTTGCAAAGCATGGTTAGAACTGATGCCAGTTCCTTTATCTAATAGCACTATGCCATCAATAAAACGCCCTTTGCGACGACGAGCCATTAGTCTTTTCCTTCTGTATTTTCTTCAGCGTCAGTTGATTCTTCAGAACCAAACTTTTCTTGCTTTGCCTTATCACTCGTAATCACTTGGCTTACTAAGTTAGACATACGCATACCTTCAACTAATGAACTGTCATAGACAAAACGTAGTTCAGGCATAACACGTAGCTTCATGCGGCCAGCAATTAGTGTTCTGATGTAAGGAGCTGCTGCAGCAAGTGCTTCGACTTTTTGATCGACTAATTCACGATCTTCTTCAAAGAAGGTCACAAATACTTTTGCATAGCTTAAATCTCGTGACACATCAACATCGTTTACTGTAACAAAACCGATGCGAGGGTCTTTCATATCGCGCTGTAACACCATAGCAAGCTCTTGTTGCAGCTGCTGCGCGATTCGACGAGTACGACTAAATTCTTTTGCCATAATATTGTTACCATAGCCTTATATAAATAAAAAAGGCGGCTTACGCCGCCCTTTCTGTGTTACAGCGTTCGGGCCACTTCGACCGTCTCGAAGACTTCAATCTGATCGCCCACTCGGACGTCATTGTAGTTCTTCACACCGATACCACATTCCATGCCGTTACGAACATCAGCAACGTCATCTTTAAAGCGTCGTAATGATTCTAGCTCACCTTCGTATATAACCACGTTGTCACGTAGTACACGGATAGGAGCGCTACGCTTGATGGTACCTTCGGTAACCATACAACCGGCAATTGCACCAATCTTAGGCGACTTAAATACATCACGAACTTCTGCCAGACCAATGATTTGTTGCTTGAATTCAGGAGCAAGCATGCCCGTCATCGCCGCTTTAACTTCATCAATCAAGTCGTAGATAACGCTGTAGTAGCGTAAATCAACACTTTCAGAATCGATAGTCTTACGCGCTTGTGCATCAGCACGCACGTTGAAACCAACCATGATGGCATTTGAAGCTGCAGCTAGCGTAGCATCAGTTTCAGTTAATGCACCAACGCCACGAGCGATGATATTAACTTTAACTTCATCAGTAGACAGTTTAGCTAATGATTCACAAATTGCTTCAAGTGAGCCTTGAACGTCTGCTTTAAGAACGATGTTAAGTTCTTGCACTTCGCCTTCGGTCATGTTCGCGAACATGTTTTCAAGCTTAGATTTTTGCTGACGTGCTAGTTTAACATCACGGAATTTACCTTGACGATAAAGTGCAACTTCACGTGCTTTACGCTCATCACGAACAACTGTTGCTTCATCACCAGCTGAAGGTACACCTGAAAGACCTAAGATCTCTACAGGGATTGATGGACCAGCTTCAGTAATTGCTTTGCCGTTCTCGTCTTTCATTGCACGGATTTTACCGTACTCAAGACCACATAGAACGATATCGCCTTGGCGTAAAGTACCTTCTTGAACAAGTACAGTAGCAACTGGGCCACGACCTTTATCCAATTTAGATTCAATAACAACACCAGCAGCCATACCTGAACGGTCAGCTTTAAGCTCTAATACTTCAGACTGAAGTAAAATGCCTTCAAGTAATTCGTCAATACCGGTACCCGCTTTAGCCGAAACGTTTACGAACATGTGTTCGCCGCCCCAATCTTCAGACATAACACCGTGTTGAGCTAATTCACTCTTAACACGCTCTGGGTCAGCTTCTGGCTTATCCATTTTGTTCACTGCAACGATTAACGGCACGTTACCAGCTTTAGCATGTTGAATCGCTTCGATAGTTTGCGGCATAGCACCATCGTCTGCAGCCACAACCAAAATAACAATATCAGTTGCTTTAGCACCACGAGCACGCATTGACGTAAACGCCGCGTGACCAGGAGTATCTAAGAAAGTGATCATGCCATTTTCAGTTTCTACATGGTATGCACCAATATGCTGGGTAATACCACCGGCTTCACCGTCAGCAACTTTGGCACGACGAATGTAATCAAGTAATGAAGTCTTACCGTGGTCAACGTGACCCATGATGGTAACGACTGGAGCACGAGTCTCTAGTACCACATTTTCTTCATCACGATCACCAAGTACTTGATGCTCTAATTCGTTTTCACGAAGAAGAATAACCTTATGACCCATTTCTTCAGCAACCATTTGTGCTGTTTCTTGGTCTAAGATTTGGTTAATAGTAACCATAGAGCCCATTTTCATCATCTGCTTGATGATTTCAGTGGCTTTAAGAGACATACGTTGAGCAAGTTCAGCAACAGATACTGTTTCACCGATACGTACTTCGCCTTTAACCACAGCAACAGGTTTGTTGAAACCATGTGCCATAGATTCAGGAGCAGTGCTCTTGTTACGTGCAGCATTGCTACGGTTATCACGACCGCCTTTGCCACCACGTTTCTTGTTAGCATTCTTGTTACGTGCACGACGGCCACGTTTTTCATCGTTAGCATCTGAAGTATCTTCAGCAGCACGCGCCGCTTTAGAGGTAGTCACATGGTGATCACCGTTCTTTTCAGCTTCAATACGTTGACGCTCTTCTTCAGCCCAACGCTTTGAGTTTTCTTCAGCTAACTTGCGAGCAGTTTCAGCAGCTAATGCCGCTTCTTCTTCTTGCTTTTTCTTTAATGTCGCTTCTTGAACCGCTTTAAGTCGATCAGCTTCTACTTGCGCAGCAGCAGACTCAGGATCTTCAGCTTTAGCTGCTTTGGCTTTAGCCGCTTCAGCTTCTTTCTTCGCTTTAGCTTCTGCATCTTTTTTCGCTTTCGCTTCTGCGTCCGCTTTAGCCTTAGCTTCTGCAGCAGCTTTCGCCGCAGCTTCTGCTTCTTGCTGCTTTTGCGCTGCTAGTTCAGCTTCTTTCGCTGCATCGCTATCGTCACGTTTAACAAAAGTACGTTTTTTACGTACTTCAACTTTAACGTCTTTAGATTGCCCGCCACCGGCATTAACACTGAGTGTTGAAACGGTTTTGCGTTGTAATGTCATTTTTTGCGGCGCTTGATCGCCACCGTGTTGCTTTTTCAAGTGATCAAGCAATGTTTGCTTTTCAGCTTCTGTAACTGAATCAGCTTTGGTTTTCTTGATCCCTGCGTCGGCAAACTGTTCAATCAGTCTGTCTACATTTTTGCCCACTTCCGCGGCCAATTTATCTATACTTGTATCTGCCATCAATTAAATCCCCCTGTTGATCGACTTATGCTTCTTCGCCAAACCAACAGATATTACGGGCAGCCATGATGAGCTCACCTGCTTTTTCTTCTGTCAATTCTTCAATATCAATTAAATCGTCAATGCCTTGTTCCGCTAAGTCTTCTAAGGTAATTACACCCTTACTTGCAAGAACATATGCTAAATGCTTTTCTAAACCATCTAACGCTAATAAATCTGCAGCCGGTTCAGCACCATCAAGTGCTTCTTCTGACGCTAATGCTCTAGTTGAAATCGCCGCTTTTGCACGTTCGCGTAGCGCAGTTACGATGTCTTCGTCAAAACCATCAATGTCTAATAATTCTGTTTCAGGTACGTAAACAATTTCTTCTAAAGACGTAAAGCCTTCTTCTGCAAGTACTGTTGCAAAATCTTCGTCAACTTCAAGTGTTTCAACAAATAAGTTAACGATTTTAGCGCTTTCAGCCTGATGCTTCTTGTTAAGGTCTTCAACAGTCATTACGTTTAATTCCCAGCCTGTTAACTGAGTCGCTAAACGTACGTTTTGACCATTACGACCAATCGCTTGTGCTAGGCTGTCTGCTTCAACAGCAATGTCCATTGAGTGGTTGTCTTCATCAACAATAATTGAAGCAACATCAGCAGGTGCCATTGCGTTAATAACGTATTGTGCTGGATTGTCATCCCACATAACGATATCAACACGCTCACCACTTAACTCATTTGAAACAGCTTGAACACGTGCGCCACGCATACCAACACAAGCACCGATAGGATCGATACGTTTGTCATTGGTTTTCACGGCGATTTTAGCGCGAGCGCCTGGGTCACGTGCTGCACCCATGATTTCAATCACTTCATCTAAGATTTCAGGTACTTCTACTCTGAATAACTCAATGATCATTTCAGGCTTGCTACGCGTTAAAAATAACTGCGCACCGCGAGCTTCTGGGCGAACTGCATAAAGTAAAGCACGTACACGGTCACCAGGACGGAATGATTCACGGCTAATGATGTCTTCTTTGTAAATAACACCATCAGCATTATTACCTAGATCAACAACAACGCTTTCACGGGTGCTTTTCTTAACGACACCAGTAACAATCTCGCCTTCACGTTCAATGAACTGTTCAACGATTTGAGCGCGTTCAGCTTCACGTACTTTTTGTACGATAACTTGCTTCGCGGTTTGCGTCGTAATACGGTCAAACACAACTGAATCGATTTCATCTTCGATGAACTCACCAGGTTGAATTTCTGGATTTTCATATCGCGCAGCTTCAAGTGTGATTTCGCTGTAAGGGTTTTCTAAAGCTTCACCTTGATCATCGACAACCATCCAACGACGGAAAGTGTCGTAGTGGCCAGTTTTACGGTCGATAGCAACGCGAACTTCAATTTCGCCTTCATACTTTTTCTTAGTTGCAGTGGCTAGAGCAATTTCTAGCGCTTCGAATATTTTTTCACGCGGGACGGCTTTTTCATTTGATACCGCCTCTGCGACTAGCAGAATCTCTTTATTCATTATGTCTTGCCTCGTTCACCTTGAAACTATCAAAACTTCGCAATAATGTTGCCTTTGCGTACATTATCTAAAGCCACTATCAAATCTTCACCATCTACGTTTATCGTTAGCATTTGCCCTTCGATTGCCGTGATGACACCTTTTAAATTACGACTACCCGCTACTGGCATCGTCAATTGTACTTTTGCATCTTCGCCAATATATGCAGCGTATTGCGCTGCAGTAAATAAAGGTCTATCAACCCCAGGCGAAGAAACTTCTAATGTGTATTCTGTCGAGATTGGGTCTTCAACATCTAGAACAGCACTAACTTGACGGCTGGCTTCGGCACAATCTTCGATATTGACACCACTTTCACCATCAATAAATACACGTAATATTGAATGACGCCCAGCATGGACAAACTCAATACCCCAAAGTTGAAAACCAATAGCCTCAACAGGTACTGTCAGCATTTCTGTCAGTTTAGTTTCTAATGTTGCCAAAAATGACCCCCAAAAACGAAAAAAAGGGCATAAGCCCCAAAAAAGTCCGTATAATCACGGAGTTACCAAGCTCCATATAACAAAAAACCCCGTAATGACGAGGTCTTAATATAGAACCTTTTAATTGAAGAATGTTTTACGCAATTTCGTAAAATCAATCGACAATAAGCTGGTTGCGGGGGCCGGATTTGAACCGACGACCTTCGGGTTATGAGCCCGACGAGCTACCAAACTGCTCCACCCCGCGTCAACTTGCGCAATTATATTAACTTACGTCTTCTCTTGCAATGATTAATCCAATTAACTTTGATTAATCAAATTTGGTGCGGATGGTGGGACTTGAACCCACACGAGCATAGCTCACCACCCCCTCAAGATGGCGCGTCTACCAATTCCGCCACATCCGCATATGTAACTGTTACTATTTTCTATTAGCTAATCTGAGGTTAAGTTTGAGAGAGGGAAACTTAACTTAGCTAATAGAGACAAAACTTAATGGAAGCAACAAACTATGTTGCCTCAATTTGTTGTTTAGTCTGGAATCTTTGTTTCAGTTTGAGTAGGAGCTTGTTCAACTTGCTCTACTGCAGAACCTAAATCATTCCATGCATCATCTTGCTTTGAATGGTTAGCACTTAAGTTACCTAATACTAGGCTTAAAGTGAAAAAACCAATCGCTAGCACAGCTGTGCTACGTGTCAGGAAATTACCTGAACCGCCTGAGCCAAATAGAGTTCCTGATGCACCAGCACCAAAAGAAGACCCCATATCAGCACCTTTACCTTGCTGAAGAAGGATTAGGCCAACAAGACCAATCGCAACAACCAAGTAAACTACAATTAAAACTTCATACATAATATTAAGCGCTCATCGCTATGGAACATAAACTTAAAAACTCGCTAGAGTTTAAGCTAGCACCGCCAATCAGTCCACCATCAACATCTGGCTGTGCAAAAATATCGGCTGCATTTGAAGGCGTAACACTACCACCGTACAAAATACGAATATTTTCTCCGATGAACGGCGACACTTCAGAAAGTCTTTGACGAATAAACGCATGGACTTCTTGTGCCTGCTCTGGAGTTGCACTCTTACCAGTACCTACAGCCCATAAAGGCTCGTAAGCAATAATGGCATTATCAAAAGCCATGGTGCCATTCTTTTCAATCACAATGTCTAACTCTTCGGCAATCACTTCAAAAGTACGTCTTGCTTCACGAGCTGGACCAGATTCACCAACACAAAGAATCGGCGTTAAACCATGTTTCTGTGCTGCAGCAAATTTCTCTGCAACGATATTACTTGTTTCGCCATACATACGACGGCGTTCGGAATGGCCGATAATCACATATCGACATCCTGAATCTTTTAGCATTTTACCGGAAACTTCACCAGTGTAGGCTCCAAAGTCATGCTGACTAAGGTTTTGTGCGCCCATTCTTACAAGCGCGCCATCTAAGGTTTGCTTATTTGCTTCAAGTAGTTGTCTTACACTTTCAAGGTAAATTGAAGGTGGACACAAAACTACTTCAGCAGAATCATTTTGGAGCTTTGTAGCGAACTTGCTGAATAACTCTTGGGCTAAAGCCGAACTGCCATTCATTTTCCAGTTGCCAGCTACCATAGGACGTCTGAGTGCCATTACTGTCTCCTTTCAAAGCGGCGTGAATAATAACGAACCACCAAACAAGTTACAATACCTAAGTTAGGAATAATTACTATAACGTGTCAGAGTGTTGTTTTTTTACTCGGTACGATTAAGTATTAATAAATAAACAATTAATATATAACATTTAGGATTTACTAACGCGTTGCACTGCATCAGCAATCTGTTGTGCAAAAGATG
>NZ_MCTY01000010.1:0-10137 GCF_002873635.1 Shewanella sp. 10N.286.52.B9 | reverse complement strand
TAGTACTTAATTTTAGTACTGAGTATTAGTACTGAGTATTAGTACTGCGTTTTGTTTTTGTGCAGTAACATGCTCAGGATTGATGACCGTAGTCACTCATATACTATGATGACTCGTCCGGTCGATTTAGCCCTAATCAATAAGGGCAAGATGAACACAAACAGTGTTAATCATGCCCGTAATAAATCATTGCTTTAATTAAGTCATTATTAATTAGACTTTAGCTACTTAAGCCTTATTTATACCTTAGTTTTCCAAACGCTTTCAATAAACAGTTAAAACGCTTCATAGGCATTGGCGGCGATAGGCTTGACTGCCTTCATCGCTGATACTCAATACTGCACTAGCATCTTTGATAATACAGCGACCATCCTCTACTTTGGCCGTTATATTGGTGCCATTATATTCAAAGGCTTTAACGCTACATTGCTCAAAATTTAATGCATCGTTTACGGTTTGACTACCATGATCCCAGTTAGAAAACAGTGTATTACCTTCACTCCAAAAAGTATTTTCAGCTTCAATGCTAAAATCACATGCTTGAAACCTTAAGGCATATATTGCCCCTGTCACACCTGCGCCGCCGCCCATGTTGACAGTAATAGTGCCCTGCTCTCTATTAGTATCAACCAATGACATTGAGCGGCTAAAACGTTCCTCTGAAGCTAAAGATAAATCAAAGCCGCCCTCGGTTTCATTAATGCGGCTATAAGATTTAACGCTTTTATCGGGGTTTAAATACAATACATAGCCCACCCCTGTGCCATATTGATTCGCCCCAGTGATTAAATCGGCCACGCCATCACCATTTAAATCACCAGCTGCCACTAAGGCATGGCCAAAGTGTCCACCAGCAGTGCCATTAGGGTTTGAATCTAAGGGAATGGTTTCATCAAAGCCTGCTAGACCTGGAGCAATTTTCAGTTTATCTACAACTTCATAAGTGTCGCTATCAAGAGACAAAACCCAAATAGCACCCATACCACTGTCTGACTCAAATGCACCGACTGCGAGCTCTTGAGTACCATTATTATCAAGATCCCCAAGCAACGCTGACTCTCGACCGCCAAAACTATCATTGGCAGTTAACCCATCACCAAAGCCACCCTTATTACTGCCTATGGTGACGATATCATCATCAATAACCTCTGCATTTTCATCAAAAAATAACAGTTGAATGCTGCCACCATCAACACTACTGGGTTGGGCGGCCACTAAATCGATTTTACCGTCTTCATTTATATCCCCAATAGCGCTCAGACCTTGAGCCACAATACCGCCATTTTTAACCATGGATTTGACTGTGCCATCGCGATTAAGGTGCAGAATGTACACAGCCGGTATACTGGCTGCGGGCGCCGATACGGCAATATCGGGAATAGTATCGCCGTTGTAATCACCAATGCCAGCAACGCCATAACCAAAAAAATCGCCCTCATCTAGGCTATCTGAAAACCGGCCTTGCACCATGGAGATTTTTTGATTTGCCTTGACGGTACCGTCTTGATTCATAAATAAAATATACACAGCACCGGCATCCGTTGCGCCGTCATCATCCGAGCGAGCACCGACGACCAAATCATCAATACCATCACCATTAATATCACCGGCATTGTCATGATCGCGGCCAAAACGATCGCCACTGTCCAAATCTGCTAAAAAACCAGACTCACCTTCGGCAATACGAACAACCTCACTTGGGCCAAATGCTACAAAGTCGCCTAAACTGGGTTCAGTGGGAGTGGTCTGCGGCGGTGTGCTGGTTGGTGGATTGACTATCTCGTCTGTGGGTAAGCCAGTACTATCATCTGAACCGCCGCAAGCTTGCAGCGCCAGTGTTATTGTTATTGTTACGAGAAGTGTGAATAAGTTTGGTCGCGATTTATTGTAATCCATCAGTATTCCCTATTGCTGAAGTTGTTATTGTTAATTTGGATATCTCGAGGCTGTTTAGGTCGCTATCAAAATGTGACCTTGCGCACTTTTATAATGATTTTTTAATCAACACATTGTTTTTAAATCATCATATATGAAAAGCTAGCCAAACTACGTCAAGACAAGTTAAAGAAATGTAAAGCGGGTAGTCGCGATAAAATAAAGGTGTCAGCGGATTTGACCACAAGGCGGATTCTGAAGAGATAAAATAGCTAACGTTAAATAATCACCTTGAATTATACCTCTTTGGGGCTAACTCAAAAATTGAGTTCTTAGATATTGATGACGTCAGTTAGGCAGTAAAAAGAGCCTTGGGGGGCTTATCAAAAGCCATAAAATACTTGAGCAGCAAACAATCACAACAGACAATTTAACTTCTTTAACACAAAATTACAGAATAATCGCATTGTAACCATGCTAAAAAATGAGATCTTCATCACTATAAGTAATACCCGCTACAATTACAGCTCACACTTTGAGCTAGAGTATTAAACAATGTTCATCTAGATGATCTCGATCAAAAAGCAACATCCCTAAATGCAGTTTATTGTAGCCACTTTAGCAAAAGCGAATAATGGGTTTACGCTTTCGTTAACAAAGTCACTTAAACTAGTAAAAATCTAAAATATTATAATATGCACTCCAATAGAGGTACGCATGACCATATTACAACTGCTCGCAAGTCTGACACCAATCATCAGTGTCATGGTGTTTTTAGTTTTATTACGTATGCCCGCATCGAAAGCGATGCCGATATCTATGGTAGCTACCGGCTTAGCTGCTTTATTTATTTGGCAAATGGATACCACTTTAATCGCCGCCTCAGTGGTAGAGGGACTGTTATCCGCACTCACTCCTCTCACCATCATTTTTGGTGCTGTATTTTTACTTAACACCCTTAAATATTCTGGTGCAATGGATACTATCCGCGCTGGTTTTACCAATATTAGTGCTGATGCTCGTGTTCAGGTCATTATTATCTGTTGGTTGTTTGGCTCATTCATTGAAGGCTCAGCTGGTTTTGGTACCCCTGCAGCGATTGGTGCGCCACTATTAGTGTTACTGGGTGTTCCGCCGATTGCATCTGCCGTTGTGGCATTGATCGCTGACTCAACCTCTGTGTCATTTGGTGCTATTGGTTTGCCTGTGCTATTTGGTATCGAGCAAGGATTAACTGAAGGCGGCGTGAACATGGCTGCTGTTCAAATCGCCCAACATGGCGGTAATTTTGCTGACTACGCTCAGTATATTGCAATGCACATGATCACCATTGACTTAATCACTGGTAGTTTATTGCCTTTGGTCATGGTGTGCGTACTAACCGGGTTCTTTGGTAGAAACAAGTCTTTCCTTGAAGGTCTTCAAGTTTGGAAGTTCGCTATTTTTGCCGGCCTAGCATTCACTGTACCCGCTTGGTTAATTAACTATTTTGCAGGTCCTGAATTCCCATCAGTGATTGGTGCATTAGTCGGCATGGCTGTGGTTATTCCTGTAGCTAAAAAAGGTTGGTTACTGCCATCAACACCTTGGCATGATTTTGCTGAATCTGACTTTGATAATGCCGCGGTAACAGAGCAGTCTGCTACCCCTGCTAAATTCAGCCAAATGGCAGCATGGTCTCCTTACCTCATCATGGCTGCGTTATTGGTCTTGTCACGTGTTGTTGAACCATTCAAAGCCTTCTTAAACAGCTTCAATATCAGCTGGACTGGCTTACTCGGTACTGAATTAAAAGCAGGTTTTGCGACCTTCTATGCCCCTGGTATTTTCTTTATCGTGGTATGTTTAATTGGTTTTGTATTATTCAAAATGAATAGCAAATCTATTAAGCAATCATTCACCACATCTTGTTCTTCAATGCTGCCTACGATTATTTCTTTAGGTGCTTCAGTACCTATGGTGAAAATTTTCCTTAACTCAGGTGAAAACAGCGCAAACTTAGCATCAATGCCTGTAGCACTAGCTGACTTACTGGCTAACACTATGGGCGCGGTATGGGCATGGACAGCACCGGTTGTGGGTATCTTCGGTTCGTTCTTATCTGGCTCTGCCACTTTCTCTAATATGATGTTCTCTGGACTACAATATTCTGTTGCAGACAACATTGGAATGAACCATGCGCTAGTTTTAGCACTCCAAGGTATTGGCGCTAACGCAGGTAACATGATGTGTGTCATGAATGTTGTTGCTGCTGCTACTGTTGTTGGCATGGCAGGTCGCGAATCAGAAATCATTCGTAAGACCATGCCTATCGCACTAGTTTATGCCTTTGTTGCTGGTACTATCGCAGTCGCTTGGGGCGGTTTCTAAGATTGAATTAATTGCAAGCAATCATCAGGTTGCTTGCTCTCATTGTAGATAACAAAATATGAGTACAAAATATGACTATTAATTATCAAACAGTCATGGATGAGTTATTGGTTAAGTTAGGCAAAGATGCCGTTAGTAACGACCCTGTACGTCGTTTCGCTTGGTCAACAGATGCAAGTTATTTCAGAATTGTCCCTGAAATTGTTGTTCATGCAGATGACGTCGAGCAAGTTAAAGCCACGCTAGAAATTGCCAATAAACATCAAGTCCCTGTGACTTATCGCGCTGCTGGTACCAGTTTATCAGGCCAAGCCATTGGTGAAGGTATTTTGCTTATCTTAGGTCATGATGGCTTCAGAAAAATTGAAATCACTGAAGACAGCCAAAAAATCACTTTAGGCTCAGCAGTTATCGGCTCTGATGCTAACGCAGCCTTAAAGCCATTAAACAAGAAAATCGGTCCAGATCCAGCAACCTTAACCTCTGCCAAAATTGGCGGTATTGTCGCTAACAATGCCTCGGGTATGTGCTGTGGTACTGCGCAAAACTCTTATCAGACCATTGCATCAGCTAAGTTAATCTTTGCCGATGGTACTGAACTTGATACTGGCTGTGATCAGTCTAAAGCCGCATTTAAAGCAACACATGGTGAGTTACTGCAGTCGTTAATGGACTTAGCAGAAATGACGCAAAATAACCCTACCCTTGCGGCGCGAATTAAGAAAAAGTTCTCTATCAAAAATACCACGGGTTACAGTATCAATGCGTTAATTGACTATAGCGACCCATTTGACATCATTAACCACTTGATTGTGGGCTCAGAAGGCACACTGGCTTTCGTTAATGAAGTGACCTACCACACTGTGGAAGAAGCGAAATTTAAAGCTTCTGCCATGGCAGTATTTTTCAGTATGGAAGATGCCGCTAGCGCCGTACCACCATTAAACATTGATGCGGTAGCAGCAGTAGAATTACTTGACTGGGCATCGATTAAAGCCGTAACAGGTAAACCTGGCATGCCAGAGTGGTTGTCACATTTGCCTGAAGGTTCGGCGATTTTACTTATCGAATGTCGCGCAAATGACTCAGAAACCTTAGCGCAATACACTGAAACAGTAACCGCTAAAATAGCTCATATTAAAACTGAGCGCCCAATTACCTTCAGTGCCGACCCTGCGGTATTTAGTAAATACTGGGCAATGCGCTCGGGGTTATTCCCAATTATTGGCGGCGCGCGCCCAAAAGGTACTTCAGTTATCATTGAAGATGTGGCATTTGAATTACCACACCTTGCACAAGCTGCGGCTGATTTAACCGCACTATTCCATAAGCACGGCTACCCTGAAGGGGTTATTTACGGCCATGCATTGGCAGGTAACTTCCACTTTATTATCACCCCAACTTTTGCCAGCGACGCTGATATCAAGCGCTTCCATGCCTTTATGGAAGATGTGGCTGAAATGGTGATTAATAAGTACGATGGCTCAATGAAAGCTGAGCATGGTACCGGCCGTGCTGTCGCGCCATTTGTAGAAATGGAATGGGGTGCTGATGCTTATACGTTAATGAAACAAATTAAGCATATTTTCGACCCAACCACGTTATTGAACCCAGGTGTGTTATTAAACGATGACGCCGAAGTTCATGTTAAAAATATTAAACCTTGCCCAGTTGTGGATGACTTTGTCGATCGTTGTATTGAGTGTGGTTTTTGTGAAAAAACCTGCCCAACTTCAGCGCTAAACTTTTCCCCTCGTCAACGTATCGCAACCTTGCGTGAAATTGAGCGTTTAGAGCAATCGGGTGAAAAAGAAGCCGCCGAAGCAATGCGCGTCAGCTCAAAGTATGACGTGATTGATACTTGTGCAGCTTGTCAGCTTTGTACTATTGCTTGTCCAGTTGACAACAGCATGGGTAATTTGGTGCGTAAATTGCGTACTCCGCACATTACTACGACAGAGCAAAAAGTACTCGACTTTCAAGCTAATCACTTTGGTTTAGTTAACCAAGCGATCAGTACAGGCTTTGACGCCTTAGGTGTTATTCATAAAATCACTGGTGATGGTGTCACCAACTCAATTATGAATGTCGGCCGTATGATCACTAAAGAAGTGCCATATTGGAATCCTGACTTTCCTAAGGGCGGCAAAGTAGCTAAACCATCGGCTCATATTCCTGGTCAGCAGACGGTATTGTACTTCCCTGCATGTGGCGGTCGTACTTTTGGCCCGACACCAAAAGACCCTAACAAGGTAACGCTGCCAGAAGTAGTTGTGACTTTGCTAGAACGTGCAGGCTACAACGTGATCACCCCAGACAATACTCGTGAGCTGTGTTGTGGCCAATTGTGGGAGTCAAAAGGTGATTTCAAAAATGCGGATGCTAAGCGTGATGAACTGATTGATACCCTGAGTGAGCTAAGCGAAAACGGTAAAGTCCCTGTGCTTGTTGACGCATTGTCTTGTACTTATCGCACTCTAACCGGTAATCCTAAAGTAGCGATTACAGATTTAGTTGAGTTCATGCACGACAATATTTTGCCGAACATTAAACCAAGTATCACCAAGAAATCTAGCGTGACCCTGCACCAAGGTTGTAGTGCCCGTAAGATGAAACTTGAGCCAAAACTTCAAGCCATTGCTGATGCCTGTTCTGAAACAGTGGTATTGCCAGATGGTATTGCTTGTTGTGGTTATGCCGGTGAAAAAGGTCTTTATAAACCAGAAATTAATGCCAGCGCCCTGCGTAATATTAAAAAGCTGATCCCAGCTGAAACCAAAGAAGGTTACTACGCTAACAGAACCTGTGAAGTGGGCTTGACCCAGCACAGTGGCATTTCGTATCGCCATTTAGCATACCTACTGGAAGAATGTACTCGCTAGGCATTTAAGCTAAGCAAGTATAAAAAGCACTGAAGTTGATATTATCAATTCAGTGCTTTTTTTTGTGCCAATTAAAACGACCTCCTCGATTGATTTAGATGATTTATCGCGCAAATTATGTTTGTATGAATGGGCAAAAAACCTTTTATGGATAGCATTAAAGATTAAGACTCGAGGCGAGTGTATGAAAAATATTATCTGCGACATTGATGGCGTTTTACTGCACGACAACAAGCTCATACCAGGAAGTGACAAGTTTATTCATCGGGTACTTGAACAAGGCAACCCACTGGTTATTCTCACCAATTACCCTGTGCAAACCGGAAAAGACTTACAAAATCGCCTTGGCGCTGCAGGCATTAACGTTCCTGAAACCTGTTTTTATACCTCAGCCATGGCCACCGCTGACTTTTTAAAGCATCAACAAGGCAGTAAAGCCTATGTGATTGGTGAAGGCGCCCTCACCCATGAACTTTACAATGCAGGCTTTACCATCACAGATATTAATCCTGATTTTGTAATTGTCGGTGAAACCCGTTCATTTAACTGGGACATGATCCATAAAGCATCAAAATTTATAGCTGCAGGAGCGCGTTTTATTGCCACCAATCCTGATACTCACGGGCCAGCTTATAGTCCTGCATGCGGCGCATTATGCTCACCCATTGAGCGTATCACTGGCAAAATGCCTTTTTATGTGGGCAAACCCAGTTCGTGGATTATTCGCTCAGCACTTAATCACATAAAAGGTCATTCAGATAACACCATCATTATTGGCGATAACATGCGCACGGATATTTTAGCTGGATTTCAAGCGGGACTAGAAACCATCTTGGTTACCAGTGGCGTTAGTCAATTTACCGATATTGATAAAGAGCCATTTAGACCTAACCATGTGTTCAAATGCGCAGGCGATATTGATGTGGTTTAAGCCATTATTTCCTGTTGATTAACATTAGGTAACATAATTTCAAGCCTATGCTCTTGTGTGATGCATAGGCTTGATTCATTATGCGGCTACAATAATCTTTATTGCCTTTATGCCGCTGTAGTTTTGTCTGAAATATCGTCTACAAATATAGCCTGTAAACCTGCAATAACACATAAAAACGATAACAATAGGAATAAGACCTATGAAGAAAATACTCCCCTTATGCGCACTTACCCTTTTAAGCGCCTGCAGCCAACAAAGTACTGATACCAATCAAAGTTTACAAAGTCAGCAATTAGCATCAGAAACCAGCACCATCACTTTTGATGAAGCGCGTTTTAGACAAGATATTAAAACCTTATCCTCAGATGAATTTGAAGGCCGAGCGCCAACAACTCACGGCGAAAAATTAACCTTAGATTACCTAACAGCAGCTTTTGAAGAAATGGGCTTACAAGGGGCTTATCAAGGCAGTTATCTACAACCAGTGCCCATGGTCAGTTACACCGCCAGTGAGCAACAAGCGGTCAGTTTAGCCGGCATTGAGCTTAAATATCGCAAAGACATCGTCCTAAGCACCCGCCATGATAAAGGCGGAGTCAATATTAGCAATGCCCCATTAGTGTTTGTTGGCTACGGTATTAACGCTCCAGAATACCAATGGAATGATTATGACGGTCTTGATATGACGGGTAAAATTGCCGTTATATTAGTTAATGATCCAGGCTTTGCTAACCCAGAATCGAAAAAGTTTAACGGTAAAGCAATGACCTACTACGGTCGCTGGACATACAAGTACGAAGAAGCCAGCCGCCAAGGCGCCTTAGGCGCTATCATCATTCACGATACTGCACCTGCGGCATATCCATGGTCAGTTGTTGAAAATAGCTGGACAGGTCCACAGCAAGACTTGGTATTCAGTAAAGCGGTACAAGATGAGCGCATTGCGGTTGAAGGTTGGATAACCATGGACAGCGCTACTGCCTTATTCAAAAAATCAGGCTTTGAGCTTGATACTTTAATGGCCAGAGCCGCTAACAGCGCCATAAACATCGATCTTAAGCAAAGCGCAGATATCGCCTTTAGCAGCAAGGCAGAGTATGCCGACAGTTACAATGTTGTGGCCACCTTACCAGGTAGCGATGCCGCAGATGAACATGTGTTATTTACAGCTCACTGGGATCACCTTGGGGTTGACCCAACTAAAGACGGCGACAATATTTACAATGGCGCACTTGATAATGCCACTGGCACCGCGGGTATTATGGAAATTGCCCGCCAGTTTGCCAAACAGGCAAAAGCAGGAAACCCCTTACAACGTTCAGTTACCTTTATTGCCACCACAGGTGAAGAGCAAGGCTTATTAGGTTCACGCTATTATGCCGCGAACCCTATCTATCCTATTGATAAATCGGTGGCGGTATTTAATTTAGACAGCACCAATGTTTATGGTAAAACCCAAGATTACACCATAGTGGGTAAAGGCCAATCTGAACTTGAACGCTATTTAACAGAGATAGCGACATCGCAAAATAGAACGGTCACCCGTGAACGCAATCCTGCATCAGGTGGTTTTTTCCGCTCAGATCATTTCAGTTTTGCAAAACTCGGTGTCCCAGCTGTATTTGCCGGTGGTGGTAGTGTGCCGTTAGATGAGCAAACTGCCCAATACAAACAGCAAATGCAAAAGTTAATGAAAGGCTGCTACCACAACGTCTGTGATCATTACCGTGAAGAGTGGGACTTATCAGGCGCGCTGCAAGATATTAGCGTGTACTACCAAGCGGCAGAAACATTAGCCAACAGCCAAGATTGGCCTGGTTACTATGAAGCTTCTGAGTTTAATCGCCTTCGACCAGCGAAAACTGAGTCAATAACCAACTAGGGCCAAATAAATTTTCGTGAACTTGGCGCTTAATTTGAGCATGCCAATAAAAAGATAAAATCAGCAATGCCGTTTTGTGTTAATCATAAAGCGGCATTTTTGTACAAATAACAACCAAAATAACAATGTTTTTATTGGTTTTTTATTTATTAATTTTGATTCCATAATCATAAAATCTGAGTCTATATCCACAC
>NZ_MCTY01000009.1:0-22793 GCF_002873635.1 Shewanella sp. 10N.286.52.B9 | reverse complement strand
GTACAGGTGGTATTTGGGACTAAGGCGGAAAGTTTGCGCAAACTACTGCAAAAGTACCTCGACACCCGTAAATGATTATTAAAACCTCATAAATATAGCAACTCTTTTAACTACTTAATAATTAGGTTGCTATAAAAAAATCAATTATTGATATATCTGGTTATTTAATTACATCTCCCATAAAAGCTATGTTAAAAGTAAAATATAGTTTTTAGCCAGCTGCATTTTATTTGAATGTAAACGTCATCGATTTAATTCTTGTGAGCCAATAGTTTATGAAGTCTAAAAGTAACCCAGTTAACAATACAGCAAGCCTAGAGCGAAAAATTTTGATCACTGATTGTGAAGATGCAAAAGGCCTTATCGCTAAAATTACCGGGGTGTGTTTTGCCCATAAGCTAAATATTATTAAAAACACCGAGTTTGTTGACCATGAACAAGGGCGCTTTTTTATGCGTACAGTCCTTGAAGGACAAATTAACGATCAGCAGTTATTGGCCGACTTAACTGAGGTGCTGCCTCTACAAAATCACATGAAGCTGGTGGATGCAGGCCGAAAACGTATAGTCATTTTAGTCACCAAAGAAGCCCATTGTTTAGGTGATATTTTAATGAAGTCCTATTATGGCGGTTTAGATGTTGAGATCGCTGCAGTGGTGGGTAACTACGATGTGTTGCAAGGCTTAACTGAAAAGTTTGATATTCCATTTCATCATGTTAGTCATGAAGGTTTAGACCGAGCCCAGCACGAGCAAGCGATGCTTGAGGTGATAAAAACCTATAATGCTGATTACATTGTATTGGCAAAATATATGCGAATTTTAACTCCTGAGTTTGTCGCTGAGTTTCCCAATACCATTATCAATATTCATCACTCATTTTTACCGGCATTTATTGGCGCCTCACCTTATCGTCAAGCGTGGGAGCGTGGGGTAAAAATCATTGGTGCGACAGCCCACTTTGTCAATAATTGCTTAGATGAAGGGCCTATTATCAAACAAGATGTGATTAATGTTGATCATAGTTTCAGCGCAGAAGAACTAGCCCATAATGGCCGCGATGTTGAAAAAAGCGTCCTGAGTAAAGCCCTGCAGCTTGTCCTTGATGAACAAGTAGTAGTCTATGGTAACAAAACCGTGGTTTTTTAGACTTTTAATGAAGTAACAAAAAGGTCTGTCAGAGTTATCTGGCAGACCTTTTTTATATCCAATAAGGGGCTCATTTAGCTGTAAGCGTTAATAAAGCGGGTTATTGCTTATTTGCTGATAAAGTAGCAATGCCGCCACCGTTATAAGTTTGAGTGTAGCCTGCAGCGGCTAACTCATCGTTGGCAATACCGCTTCTGCGGCCGCTGCGGCAATACAATACGATGGCTGTATCTTTGGCAATATTTTGTTTATTTAGCTCTTTAAGGGCGATATTAAAGGGAATATTAATCGCGCCCTCAAGGTGACCTGCGGCAAACTCTTCAGCGGTTCTTACATCCAATATCATCGCACCCTTGTTAATTTTTTCCCACGCAATAACGGGATTCATATCTTGGGCAAGGCTTATTTTACTCACTGTTAATACCATTAAGCACATGGCAAGTAGGGTGAGCGCTTTAACTGTTTGCATGGTCAATTTATTACAATCTAATAGCTGCACTGTGGCTCCTTATTGATATATTTTTGCAATGCTATTGGGTTGCTTTTTCAGCTTCGGTTTTTAGACCGAGTTTTTTCATCACCATAGCGGCGGGACAAAAACCAGTAAAAGCACTTTGAAATAGATTAGCACCAACAAATGCTGTCAGCCAAATAAAATGGTGACTGACGGTAGCGGTAAGCACTAAAGATAACAGCACCATAAAGCCGGCAAAAGCCATAATTGATCTTTCAATAGACATAAGTAACTCCTTAAACGTTAGATTAGTTGTGGATCCCTTGGCGGTTTTTCATTACTGCGTAATACAGTACTGGGATAACGACCAAGGTTAAAATGGTTGAAATAAATATCCCGAAAATAAGGCTGATTGCTAGCCCACTAAAAATCGGGTCATCAATGATAAATAGTGCGCCAATCATGGCGGCAAAGGCCGTTAACATAATTGGTTTGGCGCGCACTGCGGCGGCATTGATCACGGCTTGTTCAAACGGTACACCTTCGGTTGCCTGTTGATGGATAAAATCAACCAGCAAAATTGAGTTTCGCACTATGATACCGGCCAGCGCGATCATGCCTATCATTGATGGGGCGGTGAATTGCGCCCCGAGTATTGCGTGCCCTGGCATGACCCCAATAATGGTTAATGGAATGGGCGCCATAATAATCAGTGGCACGGTATAAGATTTAAATTGTGCGACTACTAATAAGTAAATCGCAATCATACCCACCGCATAAGCAATACCCATATCGCGGAAGGTTTCATAAGTTATTTTCCACTCGCCATCCCATAGTACGGCAACTTCATCTAAGCCGTCGGGTTGATTGGCAAAGTATTGGCTCATTGGGTATGCAGCTTCACCACTTTCTTGCTCATGGTTTATTTGAGCTACCATATCAAACATGCCATACAAAGGGCTGCCTGTCGGGCCTGCCATATCGGCAATGACCATGATCATGGGCACCATATTTTTATGGATAATAGTGGTATCAATGCTGGTTTGTTTAATTGAAGCCACATCAGCAAGGGTGACCATTGCTCCTGAGGCTGAAGGGATTTTTAATAACATCACCTGATGCATATCCACCTTGGCGGCTTCATCAAGCTGCAGCCTGATTGGTGTTGGCAGGTGCAAGTTGCTTTGATAAAGGTAACTGGCATCTTTGCCATCAATTGCCGCTTGAATAGTATTAACAATACTTGAGTAAGCCACCCCAGCAATTGCAGCGCGATTACGATCAATACTCACTTGCCATTTGCTTTGCTGTGCGGGTAAATAAATATCCACATCTACAACGTGTTCAGTTTGCTGAAAACGGCTCATTAAATCGTTAGCCGCTTGTTCGCGCAGCGCTGTGGT
This sequence comes from Shewanella sp. 10N.286.52.B9, assembly GCF_002873635.1. Lineage (NCBI taxonomy): Bacteria > Pseudomonadati > Pseudomonadota > Gammaproteobacteria > Alteromonadales > Shewanellaceae > Shewanella > Shewanella sp. 10N.286.52.B9. Next base: position 19,788 of record NZ_MCTY01000009.1, on the reverse strand, counting down.
TGGTGCGTAAACTTCAGCCACAATCGGTGACCATACTGGTGGCCCTGGAGGCACTTCAACAATTTTGATATTGGCATTGTAAGCGACACCAATGGCTTGTAAAGGCTCTCTCACTGACATAGCAATATCATGACTGTTTCTATCACGTTCTGACTTTTCAACCAGATTGACTTGAATATCAGCCACTTCTTGGCTTTCACGTAAAAAGTAATGTCTCACTAGGCCGTTAAAATTCATTGGCGAGTGGGTGCCTGCGTACAACTGCAAGTGTTCAACTTCTTCAACAGTCGTCAGATAAAGTCCAAGCTCTTGTAGCAGTTTTTGATTTTGCTCAAACGGCGTGCCTTCAGGTAGATCAACAATCACCTGAAACTCCGATTTATTATCAAAAGGCAGCATTTTAAGCACAACGGCTTGCATGAAGGGTAATGACACCGCGAGTGCGATTAGTAGCACAATGCCTAACGCCATAGCTTTACGCGCCTTACTGGCGTGTTCACCATCAAGAAATGGTTTCATGATGAAAGTGAAAAAGCTCAGTAATTTAGTTGAGGCTGTTTCTGTATGGGGTTGCTCATTTAGGTCACTGCTGGTGTTACCTCGGTGAGCTTTGGCATTAAGCCATTTATTACTCAGCCATGGGGTCATCACAAAAGCAATCAATAGCGAGATAAGCATGCCCATACTGGCATTGATGGGAATAGGACTCATGTAAGGGCCCATTAAGCCAGAAACAAACGCCATTGGCAGTAATGCCGCAATAACGGTAAAGGTGGCCAAAATTGTCGGCCCGCCCACTTCATCCACAGCCTGTGGGATTAATTCTGTGAGCGGTTTATTACTCATCGCCATATGACGGTGAATGTTTTCTACCACAACAATGGCGTCATCCACTAAGATCCCAATTGAAAATATCAGTGCAAAAAGTGAAATACGGTTAAGGGTAAAGCCCCATGCCCATGAGGCAAATAATGTCAGTGCTAAGGTAATAATAATAGCGACGCCAACAATGGCTGATTCGCGGGCGCCCATAGTTAATAGCACCAATATCACCACTGCAGCGGTAGCAAAAATTAATTTAAATATCAGTGTGCTGGCTTTTTCGCCCGCGGTAGCGCCATAGTTACGGGAAACAGCGACATTGACGTTATCAGGAATAAGTAAGTTATCGAGTTTGGCAACTTTATCTGTAATTAAATTGGCAATATCTACCGCGTTTTCACCGGCTTGCTTACCAATAGCAATGGTTACAGCAGGGAATTGACCTTGCTGATTAGCATGCCAGACCTGCTGCTTTTGAATATCGCTTTTTAAGGTGATATCAGCAACATCGGCTAAATAAAGCACCTTGGCGCTGGCAGGCTCAGTGATTGAGTTATTAGCGGGTATTACTTTGATAACCAGGTTTTTAAGATCGTCAACTGAGTCTAAAAACTGTCCAGTTTGAACCTTAATCTCTTGATTATTTTGGGTTAATGAACCTGTTGTTGAGACGGAATTATTACTGTTTAGCACTTGCTCAATTTGTTCAATCGTGACCCCAAAACTGTTTAGCTTACTAGGATCTAAGCGAACATTGGCAATAAGCTCATGCCTACCTTGAGAATATATCTCACGGGTGCCTGGGATACGTTTTAGTTCAGTTTCTAGTACCGTAGCGACTTTAGTGAGTTGCTCAGGGTTCATGGTGGGATCATCTGACCATAAGGTGAGACCAAAAATAGGTACGTCATCAATACCGCGAGGTTTTATCAGCGGCTCACCAATGCCTGCGGCTTGATTGAATTTATCAAGATTAGAATAAATTTTATTGTATAAATCGACAACAGCTTGTTCTCGAGCAATGCCCACTTTGAAGATGGCAATGATTAAGGCGCCGTCAGGCTGTGAGAATGAATAAAGGGTATCAACACCTTTAATTTCTGAAATAATTTTTTCGGCAGGTAAGGTAACCTGATTAGCGACTTGCGTAGGACTTGCACCTGGATAGGGGATAAACACATCAGCAAAGGTGACATCAATTTGCGGCTCTTCTTCTTTAGGGGTTATGAGTACCGCAAATAAGCCGAGTAGTAATGCCAAAATAGCCAGTAAAGGGGTGATAGCACTGGTTTGAAAGTTCTTAGCAATGGTGCCAGAAATACCTAAACGAGGTTCTGAATTAGCCATGAACTACTCCTTACTTTGGTTAGCTGCGCGCAGTAACACGTAGCGACTGGCGTTAAGGATAATTTCATCACCTTTATCAAGACCTGATAACACTTCAACGGTTTGCTGTTGCTTGTCAATTTTTCCGAGGCGAATTTGTGTTAACAAGGTGTGCTGACCCACTTTTCGGTACACGCCATCCAGATCATTGACCTGATAAAGAGCACTTAAGGGAATAATGACCACGTTGCTGGTTTTAACGGGTACCGCGATTTTAACCCATTGGCCGGTGAGTGCTTGAGGATGACTAAAGTTAATTCTTACTTGATGTTGATGACTGTTGGCATCGGCAAATTGGTAAACATTGATATCGTTGCTGATAACTTTTTCACCATTGGTTAAGGTTAATTCAAGCTGCTTAGCCGCTTGCAGGTTGGCTAAGTAACGCGAGGGAACATTAAAAGTGGCACGTAACTCTCGGGTATCAAAACCGGAAAATAATGGCTGACCGTATGAAATGGTTTCACCGAGTTCAATAAAGCGTTCAGTCACTCGGCCTTCAAATGGCGCAGAAACCACAGTGTAATTTAAACTTTGTTTTGCTTTATTAAGCTGAGCTTTTGCCGCGGATACCGCTTGCTTACTGGATTTGGCATTGGCGGTCGCTTCATCCATTTGCCCTTGAGATATGGCACCTTGAGGAAACAGCGCCGCATAACGAGTCAGTGTCGCTTGTGCTTCAAAGTTCATGGCTTCTGAACTGGCAAGCTGAGCCTCTGCCGCATTAAATTCTGCGGTCTGCTCATCACTGGTAATTTCAAGTAAAGACGCGCCCGCGGTGACCACATCATTGACATCATAATTGACCTGAATAATGCGCCCTGAGGTTTGTGCTGAAACGGTAGCGGCTTTAATCGCTTCCACTTGTCCATCAATGATTATTGATGAAACAGACTCTGTTTCAGTGACTGTTAGGGTATCAAAAGCTTTATCGGTTTTTAGTTTGTCTGTATCAGCTATAGCGCTATAGCTAACAATAGCCAGCAAAGTAGGTATTACTGCACTAAATAAAGATAAGCGTTTGTGAAAGGTTGCCATGTTCCACCTCAAAAATTTGTTTATGAGAAAATTCTAATGGACTTTAGTATTAAGCGCAATTTATTTATGAGAAAAATCTAATGAAAGTATAGCAGATATAAAAAAACCACCGATGGATCATCGATGGTTTTTTAAATTATCAACTGTTTTAATTATGAAGAAGAAGCCTTAAAAACTGAAGTTATGCCTATCCATTTTACTCAATCTGTTTAATGTAGTCTGTTTAAGTAACAGTCTGCTTAAAATGTGTAGTTGTACTGTAAAGAGTAGTAGTTAGCACCTGATTCAGTATAAGCACTAACAGGACCTACTAGCTCACTGGTTTCAATTACATGTACTTTCTCGCCAGCCACTAGGGTGTAACCGAAATCAATGCTTGATTTTTCATTGATGTGGTAGCTAAAACCTGCTGAATACCAAGTACGGTCTGAATCAGGAATAGAAAGTGATGATACTTCACCGACTACACCTTGGTCTTTGGCAATACCCGCTCTAACGGTCCATTTATCATTGATGTCGTATGTTGCACCCAAACTTAAGAACCAAGAGTTTTCCCAGTTATAATGCTTGAGGATATGGCTGTCTGTACCATTTTCACCGTCAGTAAGCTCGATGTTGTCGAAATTACTCCAGTTAGTCCACTGGGCTGTATAATGGATAGCAAATTTGTCAGTTAACTGATGAAAACCAGCAAGCTGAGCAATATCAGCTAAAGGAATATCAATTTCACCAAAGTTTTCAGCAGCAAATGGTGGGTTATAAGCAATATCACCTGAAGCCTTCATGTTCGGGCTTTTACGATAGCTTAAGCCGATTCTGTTATTTTCATTAATTTCATAAGCAAGACCGAAAATGGCGCCAAAGCCCCAGCCATCAGCATCAATATCAACAAGGTTTAGTGGTATTTCACCAAAAACAGGAACTGTAAAATCACCTTGTCGAGTTAATGTCCCCATACCTTTAATGGCATCAATACCAAGGCCAAGGCTTAGTGAATCATTGATACGATATGACACACTGGCATTGAAGTTAATGGTAGTCACTTCAGTGTTACCCAATAAATCGATTGGAGTATTAAAGTCGTGACCTGAATTTAGCGGGGCTAAATCAGTGCCTGTACCATAGTTACTAAATGCAGCAACACCAAAAGCCCATTTGTCATTAATTGGGTTGATGTAATAAAAACTTGGGATAGGCTTACCTTCAGCGGCATTATCCATAGCACCTAAATATTGACCATCACCAGAACCATCACCAATCATGGCATCAGTCACTTCAACATTCACATCAGCATAAGTACCAACAACCGAAATTGCTGTCTTATCAAATAATGCCATTGCCGCTGGGTTGCGAGCCAATACTGAAGCGTTATCTGCGATGATGGCATCCCCCGCCATTGCGCGGCCTAAACCGGTTGCAGACTGGCTGTTGAGTTGAAAACCCGCTGCGAATGTTTGAGTACTAGCTAAAGCTACAGCTGCTGCCAGTAGTGTCTTGTTGAATTTAGTCATAATTATTGCTCATCTTTATTGTCGCATATGCATGAATACTGCATGTGTTCATATCACTGCCACTTATATTTGAGCGCATCTTAGGTAACACAAGTAAGCTATACAACTCCGACCAGTGACTTTTGGTGTTGCATTTTTGTTAATGATTTGAGCTGTTAAATATAATTGTGAGAAGGTCTTACAAACCTTTGTGGGAGTTAACGCTGTAATTTCAGTGGTTTGAGTTTGATTTTATAGTGATAACTTTGTTAGGTTGCTGTAATTAAGAATTGTGACTAGGGCTGCTTTTTAGCTAACACCTGTACGCTGAGTTTAGAATCTTTACTCTAGAAATGAGCCAGCCGACTAATTGTTGTTAACGAAAAAGTCGGCAGGTGTTTACTAAGGGTTAACCTTGTAAAGCACTAAAGTGACTGGCGAAAGACCTTGAATGAGGCCACCGTCTCTGTGCTTGCAGGAAATAGCTTACTGACTAAGATACCTGCCAATGAGGCGAGCAAAAATCCAGGGACTATTTCGTACAAGTCAAAAATACCACCAGAGAGTTGTTTCCAGACCACCACGGTCACCGCTCCGACAACAATTGTTGCTACAGCGCCGTTACGACTATATTGCTGCCAAAATAGTGATAGTAATACCACAGGGCCAAATGCTGCGCCAAAGCCTGCCCATGCGTAGCTCACTAACCCTAGGACACTGCTTTCAGGATTAAGTGCAATGACTGCGGCCACAATAGCAATGGCGATAACCCCCAAACGGCCCACGAGCATTAACTCTTTATTACTCGCATCGGGTTTAATCCATTTGCGATAAAAGTCTTCAGTTATTACGCTTGAACAAACCAAAAGCTGTGAATCAATGGTGCTCATGATCGCTGATAAAATTGCTGCAATTAACAAGCCGCCAACCCATGGGTTAAACGCAGCATGGGCAAGGTGAATAAATACAGTTTCTGGGTTATCTAGGGGAGTGTCGGCAAAATACAAGGTACCAGCGATACCCGTTGCCAATGCACCAATCAGAGAAATACCCATCCAGCTCATAGCAATGCGACGAGATAACTTAATGTCTTTAGCGCTGCCAATGGCCATAAAGCGAGATAGAATATGTGGCTGGCCAAAATAGCCTAAACCCCAAGCCAGTAATGACACTAAGCCGATGACTGTGGTGTTTTCACTGACAAACGACAGCATGGCAGGGTCAAGTTGCTGCAGGTTTTCTTGAGTCTCAGGTTGGCTGAAGATGGCTACAGGTACAATAAGTAAGGCCACTAACATTAAACAGCCTTGGAAAAAGTCAGTCCAACTGACGGCAAAGAAACCGCCTACAAAAGTGTAAGAAACGATGATTACTGAACCTATAATGAGTGCTAAGGTGTAATCAAGGCCAAATACTTTTTCAAATAATATTGCGCCGCCAACCATACCTGATGAGGTATAAAAGGTGAAAAAGACTAAGATGGTGACCGCAGCAACCATTTTTAATACGCCTTGGTTATCATGAAAGCGATTTTCAAAAAAGTCAGGTAATGTCAGCGAGTTGTCAGCCAGTTCAGTGTAAATACGTAAACGTTTGGCGACAAAAAGCCAGTTGAGCCAGGCACCAAATATCAGTCCAAAACCAATCCAAGCTTCACCTAAGCCGCCTAAATACACTGCACCAGGTAAGCCAAGTAATAACCAACCTGACATATCTGATGCACCAACACTTAAGGCGGTGACAGCAGGGCCCATTTTTCGGCCACCCAGAATATAGTCGTCAACGGTATCTGTTTTACGATAAGCCCAGTAGCCAATCCCCATCATTAACGCGAGGTAGCCGATAAAAGTGATTAGAATGGGGGTTTCTATGGTCATGATACTTCCGTATTTTTATTATTGTGGCGCATATGCTAGCAGATGTATGAGCCAGTGCACAATTTGGGAAGTAAATTTGATGTGATAACAAGCACTCAATAAGTTTACATTGACTGCTTATTATCTAATTGATAGGAGATGGTTACAGGTTGTGACTATAACTAGATAAAGGTTTGCTCTATTTCAGATTTAACAAACTGTAAATCAGTATCTTGCTCTGCAACTAACATCATGAATGCCCCAGCTGTTTGAAAGCCCAAGCCCTGATAGTGTTGATCTGCAAAAGCTTCTTCGGTAACCATTCTATTTTCAGCCGGGACAATAAAGAGGGTGACTTTACCGTCTTTACCTTCCATCACTAAGTGCAAGCTTTTAACTCCTTGAAAGTCACAATAGGAGGTATAAAACACTTTTCCAGGCTGTTGAATGAATTTGGCGTTTTCTAAACCGCCAATACCAGCCAGTTTAAAATTAACATCTTCAAAGCCAACATTTTGATCAACCAGCATTGATTTGGGTTCATGGTATACATGAGCGAGCGCATGCTCAGCTAAGTCAACTGGGGCAAATTTTAACATGCTAAAACTTAAACCGATGACTAATGCCACGGATGCAGCCATAGCCATTAAATAACGAGTATGCTTTTTTTGCTCCTGATGTTTATTCAGTTGCTGACGTAATAATAATTTATCTGCTAAATCATTAGGCACATCAATATTAAGCGCATGGGTAAGCTTACTGTCTAATGTTTTTAATTCACTGACTAACTTTGCATCAGACTCAGACGCAGCAATTTGTGCCAAGAAATCTTCATCTTGGCTGTTGGGGTCGTCATAGGCATGGCGACGAAATTGTAGATCATCCATTTGATTGACCTCTAACTTCAGGAGACTCTAAAGCGTCTTTTAATTGATTACGGGCACGAAATAATCGCGTCATGACGGTGTTTCTATTAAGTTCAAGCAACTCTGCAATTTCTTCACCACTAAAACCGCCAATGAGTTGCAGCAGTAATGGCTCTCGATATTCAATCTCTAATAAGCCGATCTGTTTACGTAGCCAATATTGCTCTGTTTGCTCTTCGGTAGTGGAAGACTTTTGGTCTTCAAGCAACTCTTGCTCTACATCACTGTAGTCAAACTGCTTACGTTCAAATCGACGGGCATTCTCTCGGCGCAAGATAGTGATCAGCCATGCTTTAGCGGCTTTGTCATCTTTTAAAGAGTCAAGCGCACGCCATGCACGTAAAAAGGTTTCTTGAGTGACGTCTTCAGCAACATGTTTATCGCCGATAAGCCAATAGGCATATCGGAAGATATCTGCGTGAAGTGCCCGGACGAGGCTGTCGTATCGTCGTTGTTTAGTTAACATGTCAGATATGACCGTGGGTTCGGACTTTTTATTTCGCAAGCTATCAAACATTTTTATCTTTTTGTTAAAAATATTATGTTCGATAGCTTAAAAGGTTACTGATGAATAGCAAGTATAATTATGCTTGCTATTCAATCAGTTTATTCGTTAAGGGTTTAACGAACTCAGTGCAGATGGGGAGTTTACTGCAGAATTATGACTGTAACTCTCAATGGCTTTTAATAAAGCCGCTTTATCAACAAATGTTGAAGATTGGCTGTATTTAGCCTGCTGTAATTGATGAGTTGCTTGAGCTAGCGCAGTTGATAACTGGCTAATATCAGCCAAGTTCATTGGTTTGTTTAGTAATGTAGAAAAATGCTGCTGCAGTAATGTAATGACTTGAGATACATCATTTTTATCACAGGCGAGGCTGATGTCTTTGATGCTCACTCGAGCAGAGGAGGACTGAACATCAACATTTTCAGAGGTAACTGTTAGCGACTTTTGCTTACGGGCGTTTAACCACAGGGCGATTGTGATAAGCCATAATGCGGCAAATAGCAGTGTTAACCAAGGCCAAAAACCAGGATTATTGCTGGGCTGTGTAACCTCAGGTGTAATTGGCGTTGGTGCTTGTTCTGGATTAGCTGCAATGGTCACTGTTCTTGCTGGAATGGTGGTAAATTGCTGCTGACGTAGCTGCGAGTTCCACCACGGAATTGTAATTTCAGGAAGGGTAAATGTTCCAGCTTTGGTTGGCACGATAGCAGTGGTAAGGCTGTACTGGGCCACTACATGGTTTTCTCTAAGTACAGTTTGTCTAACTGGTTTTTCTGGATATGATTTCAGCGCACTTGGCATAGCTAATTCAATGTCAGGCAGGCTATTACTGTCAGCATTAGATGCGATGATATTAATGGTGCGGGTGATTGGGCTACCCACTTCAAATTCACTGCTGTCTTCAGGCCACACTTCTTTAGCGATTAATAAATCACTGACGAGCCAATCACCTTGATAGCTGTCAGGTATGGGTTTAATTATGATTTCAGTATCTTCAGCAGCAGCTTGCATCGGACGGCTTTCATTAAAGCCAAACATGCCGCCACGTCGTGGTGCTTCAACTAAAATATCACCTGAAAAACTCGCACCTTTAATGGCGAGTTTACCTGGAGTATCGGCAATCATGGCATAGGTTCGCTCAATTACGCGAAAACGGCGGCCATTAACCACTTCAACACTGTCTTGATCTTCGCCAAGCTGCTTGATCTCAGCACCTGATATTTCTGGGGCGCTAATGACACCACGCTGTAATTCAGCAGCTAAAAATAGCTTAACTTTATAGGTAATTAATTGGCCCACATAAGCTTCTTGAGTGCTAACTTCGCCTTCCACAAACAAATTGCGCATTTGCTGAGGCTGGGAGCCAGCATCTAAAACCGTTAACTCGATGGGATTAGATTGAATACCTTCCATAGTAAAGGCAGGAATAGTCACAGTGCCGCTATTTTTAGCCGATAATAATACTTGCCAGCGGGTTTCTTTACTGGAGTTGAAGTTAACGATTTGCGTGCTTCGTCCTACGCTAGTGCGGCCGACAACAAAGTCTTTTAGCAATATTGAGGTGTCTAATGAGCCTGCATTAACATCATCATCTGCGGTGACGTTTAATACAAAATACTCACCTTGCATGACGGGGTTACGGTCCACCGTTGCTTGAATGTTAGTGACCGCGAGTGCTTGCCCTGTAAAAAGAATAGCGACTAGGGCTAAAATGATTCTGTTTACCACTGTTGTTTATCCTTAGGAAGTTGGCCGTTTTGACGACGCTTTTGATATTCCAATAGCATTTTGTTTCTAATTAATACTTGTGGATCTTCACTGACTGCGCGAAGTGCTCTTTCTAAATCTGCTGGCAGCGGCTCTTCAGATAAAGCCGATGAGGCCACTGGTGTGCCAGACTCAGATTCTGGCTGTTGTTCTGATGTTTCAGCAGCTTGAGCTTGTTGTTGAGTCTTGTCTTGTTGCTCAGCAGTTTCAGGCTCAGCTTGAGCTTGGTTATCTTGACTGTTAGCTTGCATTTCAGCTTCATTATTATCGGCTTGTTGCTCATTTTGTTGAGATGAAGCTGATGAACTTTCGTCAGCCTCATTGGGGCTGTCATCTTGTTGAGAGTCACTAGATTGCTGATCCTGCTGAGAATCATTCGCAGATTGCTCTTCTTGTGACGGGTCATTTTGAGACTGCAGCTGTTGAGATTGCTCAGAGCTAGACTCATCACTTTGAGATTGATCTTGCTGTGATTGATCTCCTTGAGATTGATCATTTGATGACTGCTCATCATTTGACTTCTGGTCAGATGATTGGTTGTCATCACTTTGCTGATCCTGCTCCGACTGTTGCTCTTGTTGCTGCTTCATTTGCTCAGCCAAAGCGAGGTTTTTCTCTGCCTGAGGAAAATCTGCTTGTTGAGTTAATGCTTGCTTATAACGCTTTATCGCCTCATCAATTTTATTGAGCTGCAGTAAACTATTGGCTTGATTATATAAACCATTGGCAGAGTCATCTTGCTCAAAACCGCTTAAGGCATTTTCATAGTCACCAGCCTTATATTGGGCGCTAGCTTGCCATTGAGGCTGGTCAAATTTCTCGGCAGCTTTAGAATAGTCTTCTGCTGATTGAGCCTGATTAAATTGCTCTGAGGCTTGTTGATCGGCGGTTTGCCATAAATCATCCCAGCTATTAGCTGAAGCAGGAGTTGGCTGCATCAATAAGCCTAGCGTGAGGACACTCACCATAGGCAGTACTGTAAACCTAAAACTCAGCAGTACTGGAATAATCAACAGGAGGGCAATATAAGGGCCTAAATCTTGCCAAGCTTCACCTTCAAGTTCGGTGGCTTTTGCATTACCATCATTAGCAAGCCATGCTTCGAGTTGGCCCAGTGCTGCGCCGTCTGCCCGTGCTGGTAACATTAAACCGCCAGTGGGAGTAACCAATTTATCAAGCAATGAAAAGTCAGTTTTATCAACCACGATCTCACCGGCATTATCGCGCATGAGCTGACCATCTGGCAGCTGTATTGCTGCGCCTTGTTGGCTACCAAATGCCATCACCGATACTCGATATCGACTGCCATCCAGCGCTTTTGCTGCCTGCGCATATTGGGCTGCATTAACACCATCGGTCATCACAATAATATCACCGCTGATATGCCCGCCTTGACCTAATAACTGTTGGGCAAGGGTAAGGGCGGCGGCTAAATCTGAGCCTCTAACGGGCATAATGTCCGGGCTTAAGGTTGGGAGCAGATTTAATAGGGTAGAGCTATCACGGGTTAACGGACTAATAGTAAATGCATCTCCCGCAAAAGCGATTAACCCAGTTTCACCTTCTTTTAAATTGGTTAAAAAATCGGTGGCTCGATATTTGGCCTGGGATAGTCGATTAGGTTTTTGATCGGTTGCATACATGGATAAAGACATATCCATTACCAGTACACGCCCTTGCTCGCTAGCGAACACAGGTAGGCTTTGTTTATTCACGGCAGGGCCCGATATGGCCACAACCGCAATAAACCAACACAGCATTAATAACCATTTGGGTTGTTTTTTGATGTGTGCAGACTCACTGATCAGGGTGCTAGCAAGGTGAGGGGCAATATAGTGTTGCCATGCAGAGTTATTTTTACTCTGGCGCCACAAAAATAGTCCAATAATGGTTAATGGAATTAAGGCCAATAGCCATTCAAGGCGGATAAAATGCAAACTCATTATTTATCCTCCTTGTAAAAGGCTGAAGTCAGATTTTTAGGTAAATTCATTTGACTACGTAGACTAATACTTAAACTGATTAATAACGCTAACAACAATGGCCAGTAAAATAACTCGCTTTGGGGGCGGTAGGTTAATTGGTCGCGACTGACAGGCTCTAATTCATCAATTTTTTGATAAATTTCTTCTAGCTCTTCGCTATTACGGGCTCTAAAGTAATGACCATTGGTCATTTCTGCAAGCTGTTGTAATTGCGCTTCATCAAGATCTGCTGACGGGTTTACTTTTTCAGTACCGAAAATACTGCGTCTTTCCAGTATTTCAGCGCCAACACCGACGGTATAAATAGTGACATTGCGCTCTGCAGCGATGCGAGCTGCCACTTCAGGTTCTATGTTACCTGCGTTATTTGAACCATCGGTGAGTAAAATGAGCACTCGGTTACTGTCGTTAACGTTATCAAAGCGTCTCACCGCCAATGCAATTGATTCACCAATGGCGGTTTGTTTGCCCACTAGGCCAATTTGACTATCGGCGAGAAACTTTGCCACCGAGCGTCTATCTTGGGTCAGTGGCGCTTGTAAATAGGCGTGATCGGCAAATAAAATTAACCCAAGGCGATCGCCATTACGGCGTTCGATAAAGTCGCCAATCACATGTTTAATAAGGGTCAATCTATCAACCGTTTTGCCTTCAACAACCATGTCTTCAATTTGCATACTGCCGGATAAATCTACTGCCAGCATTAAGTCGCGCCCTTCAGATGGCAGCTCTATAGGCTCGCCTAACCATTGGGGCCTGACAAGTGCGCACAATAAACATGCCCACATTAACCAATACAATTTACGGGATGGTTTGTCAGCATGGCTTGATATGACCTGATCAGCATTAGCGATGCCAGGAAGTTGCAGGTGACCGCCATTATTTTTTGAAACGCGCTTTGGTTTTAACAGCCAAGGTAATGGCAGTAAAAGCAATAACCACGGCCATGCTATAGAGAACATGATGCCTCCTGTGGACTATTTGCTTGAGTATTTGCGCTGTTAGCGTTGCTTTTGATGGCATTAAGGGGCGCAAAGCGAGCTTTTTGAGTTAACCAAGACTTGGCTAACTTAAATAACTGCTGCTTTTCAGCTGCATTTAAGCCACAAGCTTGATAACGCTTGGCTAATAACAAGCCAATTTGGCCTTGCTCTGCTTGCGGTAACCTTAGCTCAAGCCATTTGAACCATTGGTCGCCATCAAGTTGTGCAAAATCCTGTCTGGGTAAATAACTCAAGGCAGTTCGTTTTAGTAAGCTATTAATCTGGCTTGGGTATTGACTGTCATTTATATCAAGTTGCTGTAGTTGCGCTAATGCGGCCTTTCTCGGGGCGTGATATTTGGCACGTTTTCGCAGCTTGATGAAAGTGATGACACCAGCCGCGATAATGATAATCGCCACTAGCCAATAACCGGGGGCAATGGGCAATTGTGATATTGGCTGCGGCAGCACGATATCTTCCATTTGCATTAATGCGGGATTGATTTGAGGAGCATTCATCTAACGTAATAGTTCCAATTGATCGCTAAGACTCTTACCTGCATCGATAAAGCGGGTTTGAACTTTGAGCATTTTCATTAATTCAATAAACTGCTGTTGACGAGCTAACTGTTCATTTAACCACACATCGTAGCTATGGCGAGTTAAGGTAAGTTGTTGCTTACCATCACGTACAGGCAGTGAAAATCGCTTTGGTAACGCTAAAGTACCTTGTCGTAATGGGTCTGTAATAATAAAGGCACCCACATCACAATGGCGTTTAAGCTCGGTGAGTGCCGCTAAACATTCTTGGCTAAAGTGCTGGCCATCAGTAATTATCCATACCAGTGAGCCGGGTTTAGCGATGCGTTGCAATCGCTGGCAAGCCCGTAAAATATGCTGGGGATCTTGGGGTAATTCATCAAAGTGATTTAACTGGTTTTGATGCACTTTGATTAATGCTGATGTGAGCTGCAAAATACCTTGTCGGCGACTGCGGGGTTTTAACTCCACATGTTCGGTTTCACTGGCAATCAATGCCCCCAAACGGTCACCGTGGTTAATGGCGTTCCAGCCAAGTGTTGCTGCGACATGGGCGGCTTGCAGAGACTGTAAAAGCAAACTCGAGCCAAAAAATAAGCTATGACTTAGATCGACCAGCAAGATAATAGGGCGTTCACGTTCTTCAATAAATAATTTGGTGTGGGCCTTGCCAGTTCTGGCCGTAACGCGCCAGTCTATGGTGCGCACATCATCACCATTTTGATAATGTCGCACTTCGGCAAATTCCATTCCACGCCCTTTTATGAGGCTGCTTCTATGGCCTGCAAGGCTGGCTTTTGCGCGGCTACGTTTCTCAGGCATCGCACGGGCAATACTCTGGCAACTTATTAGCTCTTGCTCATTAAGGTTGACGCCATTACTAAATAGCGGCAACTCTTTTTCAATTGACATAGCGGTTACTGACATAGTGGCTATAACTCAACATTAAGGTACAGCCACTTGGCTTAAAATATGATTAATGACGTGATCTGCACTAATCCCTTCTGCCTGTGCCTGATAACTCAACAGTAGACGGTGGCGTAAAATATTAGGCGCCACAGCTTGAATATCTTCAGGTGAGACAAAATCGCGTTGATGTAACCAGGCTCTGGCTCGCGCGCAGCGCTCTAATGAAATTGAAGCGCGGGGACTCACGCCGTATTCAAGCCACTTGGCTAGTTCTGGGCTATAACGCTCTGGCTGACGAGTAGCCATAATAATTTCTACGATATAGCTTTCAAGGGGCTCAGCTAAGTACAGTTCCATCGCTTGTTCACGGGCAGAAAATACATCTGCTTGTACCACAGGCTCGATGGTCGGTAACTGATGAGTCAGTGCTTCGTTACGAGACTGACGCAAAATCTGACGCTCGGTATCGGCACTTGGGTAATCTAAATTTAAGTGCATTAAGAAGCGATCTAATTGCGCTTCAGGTAGCGGGTAAGTCCCTTCGTTTTCAAGTGGGTTTTGGGTTGCCATCACTAAAAAGAGTTTTGGCAGCGGGTAACTGTGTTTACCTACGGTTACTTGTCCTTCAGCCATGGCTTCAAGTAAAGCGGATTGTACCTTCGCTGGAGCGCGGTTAATTTCATCGGCAAGGATTAAGTTATGGAAAATCGGCCCCGCTTCAAATTCAAAGGTACCCGTTTGAGCGCGATAGATATCGGTGCCGGTTAAGTCCGCTGGTAATAAATCAGGCGTGAACTGGATGCGATGAAAGTCGCCTTCAACGCCATCACATAATGCTTTTACTGCACGGGTTTTGGCTAAACCTGGAGGGCCTTCAACCAGTAAATGACCATCGGCAATAAGTGCGATGAGCATATTTTCAGTTAAAACCGGTTGTCCCAAAATGACATTATCTAAATAAGCGCGTAAAGAATGAAATCGACTCAAAGGCATGATGATACTCAAATTTATTGTCTAAAAAACGTTATCTAATTCACTCTATGTTAATGAATTTTATTGGCCTTTGGCTAGTAGCATTAACAGAATTTCATTTTTATTTATTCGTGGTGTTCATTAGCTGCAACTAAAGGTGCGTTAGCTAGCTTTAATCGATACTTAAATATATTAATAAAGCTAATGCTCTAAAGTTTAACCTTCTGTATTTAATATATAAATCTCAATTGGGTTGTTAATTTTGTTGGAAATTGTCAGGTTATTTTCATACGGGTGTTTTAAACTTGCTAATTAAAAGTTAGAATCAGATCACACTTTTATGGTCAGACCAGATAACGCTGACAAAATGGATTTTCACTGAAAAGCCTATAAAGGCTAAACAATTAAAAGAGGGTGAACAATGAGTGATAGACAACAAGTAACCAATGCCCGCGGCGAGCGCATTGCAATTGTAGCGGGTTTACGAACGCCTTTTGCCAAACAAGCCACCGCATTTCATGGCGTTTCAGCTTTAGATATGGGCAAAATGGTGGTTAATGAATTGCTTTCTCGCTCAGAGTTAGACCCAAAAACCATTGAGCAATTAGTTTATGGTCAAGTTGTGCAAATGCCTGCTGCGCCAAATATTGCTCGTGAAATCGTATTAGGCACTGGCATGGATGTATCAACGGATGCTTACAGTGTCACTCGTGCTTGTGCGACAAGTTTTCAATCGGCAGTGAATGTGGCTGAGTCAATCATGACTGGTAATGTTGAAATTGGTATTGCTGGCGGCGCAGATTCATCTTCTGTTTTACCGATTGGCGTGTCAAAAAAGCTGGCTCATGCGCTAGTGGACTTAAATAAGGCCCGTACCTTTAAACAAAAATTCGCCATTGCACGTCGTTTGGGTTTAAAAGACTTAATGCCGGTACCGCCAGCGGTTGCAGAATATTCTACCGGTTTGTCAATGGGGCAAACGGCTGAGCAAATGGCTAAGACCTATTCAATTAGCCGCGCCGATCAAGATGCACTGGCTCATCGCTCACATACTCTGGCAACAGAAACTTGGAACTCAGGTAATTTACGCGATGAAGTGATGACGGCTCATGTGCCTCCTTATAAGCAGTTTATTGATCGTGATAACAACATTCGTGAAAACTCAGTTTTAGAGTCTTACGCTAAATTACGTCCAGCTTTTGATCGCAAACATGGTTCAGTTACCGCAGCCAACAGTACGCCGCTAACTGATGGCGCATCAGCAATTATCTTAATGAGTGAAGGCCGTGCCAAAGCATTAGGTTATCAGCCTATTGGTTACATTAAGAGCTATGCCTTTACTGCCATTGATGTTTGGCAAGATATGTTAATGGGGCCATCTTATGCTACGCCGCTAGCACTAAAGCGTGCTGGTATGCAGTTAGAAGATTTAACCTTAATTGAAATGCATGAAGCATTTGCAGCGCAAACCTTAGCCAACATGCAAATGTTTGGCTCTAAAAAGTTTGCTGCAGAAAAGTTAGGCCAAAATCGTGCGATTGGTGAAATCGATATGAGTAAATTTAACGTACTAGGAGGTTCATTAGCTTATGGGCATCCATTTGCGGCTACGGGTACGCGTTTGATCACTCAAGTATGTCGTGAACTTAAACGCCGTGGTGGTGGAACCGGTTTAGCCACAGCCTGCGCAGCAGGTGGTCTTGGCGCTGCAATGATAGTAGAAGTGGAGTAATTCTGATGGAAAAGACATTTAATTTACAACGCCGTGAAGACGGTATTGCGGTTTTGACTATGGATGTTCCTGGTGAAACCATGAACACCTTAAAAGCAGAATTTGGCCCAGAAATTAGTGACATTCTTACCGAGATAAAAACTGACGCTAGCATTAAAGGTTTAGTGATTATTTCAGGAAAATCTGACTCTTTTGTTGCTGGCGCTGACATCACCATGTTAGATGCCTGTACCAGTGTTGCTGCTGCCAAAGAACTATCACAACAAGGGCATGTGGTATTTAATGAATTAGAAAACCTCACTATACCGGTTGTTGCTGCTATTAACGGTGCCTGCTTAGGTGGTGGATTAGAGCTAGCGCTAGCGTGTCATTTGCGTGTGTG
Organism: Shewanella sp. 10N.286.52.B9; assembly: GCF_002873635.1. Taxonomy (NCBI): domain Bacteria; kingdom Pseudomonadati; phylum Pseudomonadota; class Gammaproteobacteria; order Alteromonadales; family Shewanellaceae; genus Shewanella; species Shewanella sp. 10N.286.52.B9. Next base: position 2,493 of record NZ_MCTY01000009.1, on the reverse strand, counting down.
CAGCGACAGTAAGAAAACTATTATGGGTGTGCCTGAAGTTCAACTTGGGTTATTACCAGGTGGCGGGGGAACCCAACGTTTACCAAGAAAAGTCGGTATTACTACAGCGCTCGATATGATGCTAACAGGTAAGCAGCTGCGTCCGAAACAAGCACTGAAAATAGCCTTGGTTGATGACGTTGTTCCAGAGTCTATTTTGCTTGAGACTGCAGTTGCCATGGCAAAAAAAGGCAAGTCTGCTGCTAAAGTGGTTAAAAAGTCTGCTTTAAACAAGTTGCTTGAATCAACCAGTACGACTCGTGACATTATTTTTGATCAAGCCGCTAAACAAGTGATGAAGAAAACCCAGGGTAATTATCCAGCTCCTGCTAAAATCATTGATTGTGTTAAGCAGGGTATGAATAAAGGCATGATCAAAGGCTTAGAAGTTGAAGCAAGTCATTTTGCTGAACTTATTATGTCACCAGAGTCAGAAGCGCTTCGTAGTATATTCCTTGCAACCACAGAAATGAAAAAAGAAACCGGTGCAGAAGGGGGCAAACCTCGCAAAGTGAACAAGGCACTGGTTATTGGTGGTGGCTTAATGGGTGGCGGAATAGCCTCTGTGACGACAACCAAAGCTAAAATTCCTGCTCGTGTTAAAGATATCAATGAAACCGGCTTAAGTAATGCGTTGGCTTATGCTTATAAGTTGTTAGCCAAAGGCGTTAAGCGCCGTCATATGACTCCGGCAGTTAGAGATAATCTAATGGCGTTAATGACGACAACCACTGAATATAGCGGCGTAAAAGATGCTGATATCGTAGTAGAAGCAGTATTTGAAGATTTAGCATTAAAACATCAAATGGTGAAAGATGTAGAACGTGAATGTCATGAAAATACTATCTTTGCATCTAACACATCTTCATTACCAATCAGCCAAATTGCCGAAGCGGCCAGTCGACCTGAAAATGTGATTGGTCTGCATTATTTCTCGCCAGTTGAGAAAATGCCGTTAGTGGAAGTGATTGCGCACAAGAAAACCTCTCCAGAAACCATTGCTACGACAGTGGCCTTTGCTCGTAAGCAAGGTAAGACACCGATTGTTGTTCAAGACGGAGCCGGTTTTTATGTAAATCGTATTTTAGCCTTATACATGAATGAAGCTGCGCAAGTGCTTCTTGAAGGGCAAAAAATTGAATTTTTAGATAAAGCGTTAGTTAAGTTTGGTTTCCCTGTAGGACCTATTACTTTGCTAGACGAGGTAGGTATTGATGTTGGTGCTAAGATCGCGCCGATCTTAACTAAAGAACTGGGTGAGCGCTTTGAAGCTCCAAGTGCATTTGATAAGTTACTTGCAGATGACCGTAAAGGCCGTAAAAACGGCAAAGGTTTTTACCAATACGGCAACAAGAAAAACAAAGCTAAACTAGTGGATGAAAGTGTATATCAAGTACTAGGCATTAATAATCAGTTAAGTGGTAGTGAAAGCGATATTGCTATGCGTTGTGTTGTGCAGATGCTAAACGAAGCTGTTCGTTGTTTAGATGAAGGCATTATTGCCAATGCAAGAGACGGTGATATCGGTGCTATTTTTGGAATTGGTTTTCCGCCATTCTTAGGCGGTCCTTTCCGTTATATGGATACCATGGGGATCAATAATCTAGTGTCAAAATTACGTCAGTATCAGCAATTACATGGCGAAAGATTTGCCCCTTGTGAAAGATTAGTCAAAATGGCTGATGAGGGAGCGAGTTTTTATTAGTCTAAACTAAGACTTTAAGGATTACACATTTAACAAAGCGGCAACATAATGCCGCTTTTTCATTCTAAAGTGGCAGAGGTTTGCCTGTTTTATGTACACTGCGGAATATTTTGACTGTGGCTCAATTAAAAATCCCCATAGCTTTGAGTATTTGGCTTGGTTATAATGTGACCAAAGCTAGCATTGAACACAAAAACTTAATGCTACGAGCTTAAGAAATGATGTTAACTGAATGAATTGTAGAGGTTTCAGTGGTATTTCTAGTGTTTATTATTTCAATCTTATCGTCGATTTATCTTGGCAATTGTGCTTTTGCTCAAGGTATGGCAGTAAAAAGATGGTCATTTGCCGGTTTGTTGATGGGCCCTCTGGCTTACCCATTGTTCAACAGTCATAAATATTTATTAACCCGTAAACTAGCGGTTAGTAATGAACAGCAACAATACTTTTAGCAAATTCAGCGTATTAAAAAGGGAGCTAATGCTCCCTTTTTCTTTGCCTGTAAAATATCACTACAAGACTTAGTTCCACCATGCTTTAGCTGGGATGACCTCTAGATGCTCAAGGCCTTCAGGTAATTTAACTTTCTTACGTTGCGGCTGTGCAATTCCTAGTGCTTTTAATAAAGAGTTAAACATAATTTTATCTCCTTAAGCGATGCTTGAATTGGTGTATTTAATGTATGGGTTATGGGCAAATTTTGTTGTCGATTCTGAATACTTTATGTAAGGGTTGTGAGCAAGTTCAGT
>NZ_MCTY01000008.1:0-19635 GCF_002873635.1 Shewanella sp. 10N.286.52.B9 | reverse complement strand
ATTTGTGAAGCGGCTTTTTATTTACATTTATTTTTTAGCTATCTACACGTTCGAAGATAGTTGCAATGCCTTGGCCTAAACCAATACACATCGTTGCTAAGCCATACTTAGCATCTTTTGCTTCCATCAAGTTAATCAGTGTTGTTGAGATACGCGTACCTGAACAACCTAATGGGTGACCTAATGCAATCGCGCCACCATTTAAGTTAACTTTTTCGTCAACAACATCGGTTAAACCAAGATCTTTAACACAAGGTAATGATTGAGCAGCGAATGCTTCATTCAATTCAATCACGCCCATATCATCTATGTTTAATCCTGCGCGAGCTAAGGCTTTCTTAGTTGCAGGAACTGGGCCGTAACCCATTATCGCAGCATCACAACCAGCAACTGCCATAGAGCGGATGCGAGCACGAATCGGTAAACCTAATGCTTTAGCTTTTTCTTCTTCCATCACTAACATAGCTGAAGCGCCATCAGATAGTGCAGAAGAGGTACCAGCTGTTACTGTACCGTTAGCAGGGTCAAACGCTGGGCGTAGGCCTGATAATGATTCCAATGACGTCTCTGGACGGATAACTTCATCGTGAGTCACTTTAATCAGTGCGCCGTTTGCATCATGGCCTTCGATAGCTACAATTTCGTTATCAAAGCGACCTTCAACAGTAGCTGCGTGGGCACGTTGATGAGAACGTACTGCGAAAGCGTCTTGTTGTTCACGAGTGATACCGTGCATTTTACCCAACATTTCAGCCGTTAAGCCCATCATGCCTGACGCTTTTGCTACGTTTGTTGCAAGACCTGGGTGGAAGTCTACACCATGGTTCATTGGTACATGACCCATGTGCTCAACACCACCAACGATAAAGGTATCGCCTTGGCCAGTCATAATTGCGCGGGCTGCTTGATGCAAGGCATCCATTGATGAACCACATAAGCGGTTAACCGTTACGGCGCCAGCTGATTTTGGAATGCCAGCTAAAAGCGCCGCGTTACGAGCAATGTTGAAACCTTGCTCAAGAGTTTGTTGCACACAACCCCAGATAACATCTTCGATATCTGTTGGATTAAGTTTTGGATTACGTGCTAATAATGATTTCATTAGCTCTGCAGATAAAGTTTCTGCACGTACATTTCTAAATACTCCAGCCTTAGAGCGGCCCATCGGAGTACGAATGCAGTCGACGATTACAGCGTTTTTCATGATGTTATTCCTTTACTGCTAATTAGGCTGGGTAGTAAGTACCGTTATTGGCTGCAAGCTCACGCATTGCATCAGTCACTTGATATAAACCACCTAAGTGAGCAAACTTGTCAGCAAGTGCAACAAAGTTAGCAACACCCATGGTATCTAGGTAACGGAATACACCGCCTCTAAATGGTGGAAAACCAATACCGTAAACCAGACCCATATCGCCTTCAGCAGGAGAAGCAATAATGCCTTCTTCTAAACAACGAACCGTTTCGATAATCATTGGGATCATACAACGAGCGATAACTTCATCTGCTTCGAATTCTTTTAGCTCACCAAATTCTTTACCTAACAATTCATAGCTTGTTGGATCTAAATTTTTCTTTGGCTTACCGCGACGGTCAACAGAGTAAGAGTAGAACCCTTTAGTATTCTTCTGACCAAAGCGCTCACTTTCAAACATGATGTCGATAGCATCTTTGCCATTTTTACCCATGCGGTCAGGGAAACCTTCAGCCATAACTGCTTGTGCATGATGACCTGTATCTAGACCAACAACGTCAAGTAAGTATGCTGGGCCCATTGGCCAACCGAATTGCTTTTCCATTACTTTATCGATTTTGGCAAAATCAGCACCGTCAGCCAGTAAACCACTGAAGCCGGCAAAGTAAGGGAACAATACGCGGTTAACAAAGAAACCTGGGCAATCGTTAACAACGATAGGAGTTTTACCCATTTTGCTGGCGTATGCCACAACAGAAGCAATCGTTTCTTCTGAGCTGTTTTCGCCACGAATGACTTCAACTAATGGCATTTTATGTACTGGGTTAAAGAAGTGCATGCCGCAGAAGCGCTCTGGCTTCTTCATGCTCTTCGCTAATAAGTTGATTGAGATAGTAGAGGTGTTTGATGCAATGATGGCATCATCTGCAACATAACCTTCAACTTCAGCTAATACAGACGCTTTAACTTTAGGATGCTCAACTACAGCTTCAACGATAACGTCAGCATCTTTAATGGGGGCATAATCTAACGCTGGAGTGATGTTGTTTAAAACTGCTGCCATTTTAGCTGGGGTAGAACGGCCACGCTTAACTTGCGCTGTCAGTAATTTAGCCGCTTCGCCTAAACCTAAGTCTAATGCAGGTTGGGCGATGTCTTTCATGACAATCGGTGTACCTTTACTTGCACTTTGGTAAGCGATACCGCCACCCATGATGCCAGCGCCTAATACTGCAGCGCTGTTTACTTTCTTAGCCAGTTTACCGGCTTTCTTAGCTTTACCTTTAACGAACTGGTCGTTTAAGAAAATGCCAATTAATGCCGTGGCAACTTCAGTTTTCGCTAATTTGATGAAAGCTTTATTTTCTACTTTTAGCGCTTCTGCGCGATCAAGTGTTGCAGCTTGTTCAATAACGTTAACTGCCATCATAGGTGCAGGGTAATGTTTACCTGCAACTTTAAAGACCATGCCTTTAGCCGTTGCAAACGACATCATGGCTTCAAGCTTTGGCAATGTAAGTGGTTTAAGTTTACGTGCGCGGCGAGACTGCCAATCTAACTTTTCGTTGATGGCATCTTTTAGCATTTGTAGAGCAGCAGCTTCTAAATTTTCAGGTGCAACAACCGCATCAATAGCGCCAACTTTTAAAGCAGCCTCTGGGCGTTGATCTTTACCTGTGGTGATCCATTCTAGTGCGTTGTCAGCACCAATCACACGAGGTAAGCGCACAGTACCACCAAAACCTGGGATTAAACCAAGCTTGGTTTCTGGCAAGCCTATACGGGCGTTGGTGTCAGCGATGCGTAAGTCAGTCGCAAGGATAGCTTCACAACCGCCACCTAATGCAAAACCATTTACAGCAGAAGCTGTTGGGAATGGTAAGTCTTCAAGTTTATCAAATACTGCGCTGGCTTGTTCGACCCAAGATAATAAGGTGGCATCATCTTGCTCAAATAAACCTAAAAATTCTGTGATATCAGCGCCAACGATAAAGGTACTTTTACCAGAGGTAACCAGTAGGCCTTGTATGTTGGTGTTTTGCTTGATGCTTTCTAATGCAGCATCTAATGAAGAAAGAGTTTCTTTATCGAATTTATTTACCGAACCTGGTGCGTTAAAGCACAGCTTGGCAATATTATCCTCTAATAACTCAACTTGAATCGTAGGACTTTGGTAGATCATTGCTTGCTTCCTTTTTGCTAAAAGCGACTTCTACATCACAATCACTGTGTTGTTATCTAGCTTTGTTTTCACAGCAGCGACGGCCATCATTTGACCAGTTGCCAAACAGTGTGCGACGAAATGAAATAAAATACAACACCCAATTTAAACGTCCGTTTAAATAATTGGCAGCTAGAGTCAATTTTGCCCTTTGTGATACACTTCACAAGTTCTTTCATAACAAAAAATCATTACAGGGACTGAAATAATGGATCAGCTTGCTCATTTTTATCATGCACACATTGCAGAACTAAATCGCCGTGTTGCCGAAATAACACAAAGTGAACAGCTTGATGGGTTAGTTATTCATTCAGGCCAGGCTCATCGCCAGTTTCTTGATGATTTAAGTTACCCATTTAAAGTTAATCCACAGTTTAAAGCCTGGTTACCTGTGCTTGATAACCCCAATTGTTGGGTTGTCGCTAACGGAGTTGATAAACCGCAGCTGATATTTTATCGCCCGGTGGATTTTTGGCATAAAGTCAGTGATGAGCCCAATGATTTTTGGGCTGAACATTTTGAGATTAAATTGCTGACTAAAGCAGACCAAGTGGCGCAATTATTACCGGCTGATTTATCGCACTGGGCATATATTGGTGAGCATATTGATGTGGCTGAAGTGCTCGGCATCAGTTGCTGTAATCCTGATGCGGTAATGAATTACCTGCATTATCACCGCGCCGATAAAACCCAGTACGAACTGGAATGTTTGCGCCGCGCTAACCAAACTGCAATAAAAGGCCACTTAGCGGCTAAGAATGCTTTTTATAATGGTGGCAGCGAGTTTGAAATTCAGCAGCAGTATTTATCCGCCATTGGCCAAACTGAAAACGAAGTACCCTATGGCAATATTGTTGCCCTTAACCAAAATGCGGCGATATTGCATTACACCGTATTAGAGCATCAAATCCCGTCACCACGGTTATCATTCTTAATCGATGCGGGCGCTAACTATAATGGTTATGCATCTGACATTACCCGTACTTACTCTTTTGAGAAAAATAGTTTCTACGAGTTGATTGTGGAGATGAACAAGTTGCAGTTGTCACTAGTCGATATGATGAAGCCTGGGGTTAAATACCCTGATTTACACTTACGTTTTCATGCAAAACTGGCTAATTTGATGTTGGACTTTAATTTGGCAACAGGTGATGCTCAAGGCTTGGTCGAGCAGGGGATTACCAGTGTTTTCTGCCCCCATGGTTTAGGCCACATGCTGGGGTTACAAGTACACGATATGGGCGGCTTTTTAGGTGATGAAGCAGGCACCCATATTCCGACACCAGCTGGGCATCCATTTTTACGTTGCACCCGTGAAATCGCCGCTAACCAAGTTTTTACTATTGAACCGGGGATATATATTATCGACTCATTACTGGCAGGACTAAAAGCCGATCGGCGACAATCGCAAATAAATTGGGATAAAGTCGACGAATTAAGACCTTTTGGCGGCATTCGAATTGAAGATAATGTTATTGTGCACCAAGATAGAAACGAAAACATGACCCGAGAGCTAGGTCTCATTGACTGAACAATACCAAATACCCAATCAAACACTCACCATCGAAGAAGATATCAAGCACAGTCGATTTATCACTGTGCTGTTTCACTGTAGTAGTGAATTAGAGTTGAAGTGTGCGCTTACTAACATGAGGCTGGAATACCCGGGCGCTAACCATTATTGCTATGCTTTTGTGGCGTCCGATCCGCAAAATAGTATTGCCATTGGCAGCAGCGACGATGGCGAGCCTGCAGGCAGTGCTGGTCGGCCGATGTTAGCAACGTTACAAGGTTCAAATATTGGTGAGATTGGCGCTATTGTAGTGCGCTACTTTGGCGGCACTAAGTTAGGCGTGGGTGGCTTAGTGCGGGCTTACTCATCGGGGATCAAGTCTGGTTTAACCGAACTTGAGACCAAAACTAAATATATTCGCTATAGTACTAAGCTGAGTTGCAGTTACCCGCAACTTAATCAAATTGAATATTTGGTTAATCAATTTGATGGTGTTATCAGCAATAAAGTCTTTACTGATGTTATCGAAATTGAATTTGAAATTGCCAAAGCATTTCATGATGACTTTAATCGTGAGCTGGCCACCCAAACCCAAGGTCAGCTTAAGGCAAAGTTTAACGTTTGATGAGTGTAAAAAGTATGCCAAAATACAAAGTCATAACGATAATAAGCTCAATTGTTAATCGCTGATCTTTAAAGATGTGATTAGCTGAGGTGTTATGGCTTATTAGCGCGCCCGAGTCTTGGGCGGCATTAACAACGATGCTCTCAAATTAGTGCAAAATAAAACCTATGCGATATAAACACAGTGCAATATAAAACAATTATTAGAATCACTGGCCTGCTGATGGGATTATTTTCTATCACTATGCTGCCACCTGCATTAGTCGCCATTTTTTATAAAGATGGCGGCGGTACTGCATTTATACAGGCGTTTTGCGTCAGTTTATTTTTAGGTTTTTTACTTTGGTATCCAAACCGGGCTCAAAAAGGCGATTTGCGCACCCGCGAAGGCTTTTTGATTGTGGTGATGTTTTGGACGGTACTGGGCTCCATCGGGGCACTACCATTTATCTTTTCTACCGAGCCCGACTTAAGTTGGACAGACAGCTTCTTTGAATCCTTTTCAGCGTTGACTACCACAGGGGCCACCGTGATTGTCGGCCTCGATGATTTACCCAAAGCGATATTGTTTTATCGACATCTGCTGCAGTGGATGGGTGGCATGGGGATCATTGTGCTCGCGGTAGCCATTTTGCCGCTGTTAGGTATTGGTGGTATGCAGCTCTATAAAGCTGAAATACCCGGGCCGGTAAAAGACAGTAAGATGAAACCGCGAATTGCCGAGACCGCCAAGGCGCTTTGGTATATCTACTTATTATTAACTGTGGCTTGTGCGACAGCATTTTATTTTGCTGGCATGAGCGCCTTTGATGCTATTTGTCATTCATTCTCGACCATTGCTATTGGTGGTTTCTCAACTCATGATGCCAGTATTGGCTATTTTAATAGCCCGCTGATCAATGTTATTTGTGCGGTGTTTTTACTGATTGCGGCTGTTAACTTTAGCCTGCATTTCGCCGCGTTCAGTTGGCGGGGGATTAATTTTAAAGTCTATTTTCGTGATGCTGAATTTAAAGCCTTAATTGGTATTCAATTGGTATTAACCGCTATTTGTTTCGCGACTTTATATAATGCTGGCATATATGATTCGCCAGAGCAGACCTTAGATTATGCTTTTTTCCAGGTGGTGTCGATATCCACTACGGCTGGTTTTGGCACCGAAAGTTTTAACTCTTGGCCATTGTTTTTGCCTATATTATTAATCTTTTCTAGTTTTATTGGTGGTTGTGCTGGCTCTACCGGGGGCGGCATGAAAGTGATCCGCTTTGTGCTCTTGTTGCTACAAGGCTCTCGTGAAATGAAGCGTTTAATACACCCTAAGGCCATGTATTCGATTCGAATTGGTAAGTCTGCTTTGCCTGATCGTGTCATTGATGCGGTTTGGGGATTTTTCTCTGCGTATGCCTTAGTGTTTGTCATTTGTATGGTGCTATTAATGGCAATGGAAATGGACGCCATTACCGCCTTTAGTGCAACAGCTGCCAGTATTAATAATCTAGGCCCAGGCTTAGGAGAGGTGGCCAGTAACTATGCCAGCGTGACTGATGGGGCTAAATGGGTGTTGGTACTGGCCATGCTATTTGGCCGTTTAGAGGTGTTTACCTTGTTAGTGTTATTTACGCCGACTTTTTGGAAAAACTAATGAGCTAGCTATTTTCAATGGGTATTTAGCGCTTATTACTGTTGAGGAAATCGTCGATTAAAAGGAAGAGATATGCTTAAAAGCATCATGATATATTCGACAGTCGATGGACAAACTTTGTCTATTTGTAACAAGCTTAAGTTGATGCTAGAAGAGGCTGGCGAACAGGTGACTTTGGTTTCTCTTGTTGAAGCAAAGTCGTTACCACTCACGGACTTTGACAAGGTACTCATAGGCGCCAGCATTCGTTATGGCAAACATCGACCTGAGCTTTATGAGTTCATACAGGCAAACCTGAGCAGCTTGTCCTCAATGAAAAGCGCATTTTTTACGGTAAATGTTGTTGCTCGAAAGCCCCTTAAAAATACCCCTGAAACCAATCCGTATATGCAAAAGTTTCTGCAATTATCTCAATGGCAGCCTAACTTATTAGGCGTGTTTGCAGGGAAGATAGATTACCCGAAGTATCGCACCATGGATAGAGTGATGATCCGCTTTATCATGTGGATGACCAAAGGGCCAACAGATATCACAGGTACTTATGAGTTTACCGATTGGAATAAAGTCGATGAGTTTGCCAATGACTTTATTCAGCTTAATAGTCGTTAAGGCTTATTAAGCTGCGCAATATAAACGATGCAAAATTGAGATAACTTCAGTCACTTCAGCATTTTTTAGGGTGTAATACACGTTCTGTGAGCTTTTACGAGTATTGACTAAATCTTGGGCTCGAATGACTGCAAGGTGTTGAGATAATGCTGATTGGCTTAATGGCACCGTTTCATTTAATTCAGTGACACTGCGTTCTTTTTCCAGCAGTAAACACAAAATCATCAATCGATAAGGATTAGCAATCGCTTTTAGCCATTTGGCTGCCATCTCGGCATTACCTAGCATCGACTCTACATCAATATTTTTAGACATTTATTTACCTATTACTGATTTAATACTCAGATTCATCATACTGCTGGCGAACTTAGATCTCAATTTTATCATCTAATTATATGAGACGTTTCTAATTTGTGATCAAAGAGCGCGATTATAATAGCCTTTTTTGTAACAATGGCTGCTTATTCAAGCAACAATCGGTGTTGAAATGGCAAAAACTTTAGTTATTTATTATTCAAGAGGTGGGCATACTGCACAAATTAGTCGTGCAATTGCAGAGCAGATTGTCCATAACGGTCATCAGTGTGATGTGGTCAATATTCTTGATAATAACCATGCTGACATTGATTGGGCAAGCTATGATGTTATTGCGTTAGGGGCTTGTGTTTTATATGGTTCTTATCATAAGTCGGTATTTGAATTTGTTAATCGTTACCAACAACAGCTGAGCAGCAAGCCCAATAGCTTTTTCTGTGTCAACGTTGTGGCACGTAAGCCTGAAAAACGCATTCCAGAAAATAATAAATACCTACAAAAGTTTATTGAGCTTTCACCTTGGCAGCCACAAGATGTCAAAATCATTGCAGGTAAAGTGAATTACCCATCGTGGACTTGGTATGACAGCTTGGCGATTCGCTTAATTATGAAAATGACTGACGGCCCGACTGATCCTAAGAGCGTGATTGATTACACTGATTGGGAAGATGTGAAAGTGTATGCCGATCATGTAGTCAGCCTTGGGGTTACAGCGGTCGCGAGCTAGCTCTTTGAGTTAGCTTGTTACGTTAGTACTTCAAGCTAGTGCGTCTAATTAGTACTTCCAAAATTTGGGGGCGAACAGTACCGCCACGGTAATGATTTCTAATCGCCCCAATAACATTCCAAAAGCCAGCGCCCATTTAGCGGTATCCGGTAAGCTGGCAAAATTACCCGCAGGCCCAATAACAGGCCCAAGACCTGGGCCGACATTAGTTACCGCAGTAATGGCGCCTGAAATACTGGTTACAGGATCTAAGCCTGTGAGCACCAAGGTCACCGCAAGTAATATAATCACAATCAAAAACAGCATGATAAAGGCCATAATTGAGCGAATAATATCATTATCAATGACGCGATGATTATAGCGCTTACTGACTACAGCTTGAGGGTGGACTTGTTGAGTTAATTGCTGGAGCATGACTTTAAGTGAAATCTGAAAGCGAAATATTTTAATCCCACCAGAGGTCGAGCCGGAGCAGCTACCAGCAAACATCAGAAATAAAAAACTGATACTGGCAAAAGCGCCCCATGCCAGATAATCGGTTAAGCCATAGCCAGTCGTTGTAACCACTGAGATGACGTTAAACCCAGATAGGCGCATGGCGTCGAGCAGTGCCATATCTGATTTGAACCAAAGCCAAAAGCCAAGGGTTACCGACACCAAGATGATAAATTTTATAAAGCCTTTAACTTGTTCGTCATTCCATATCTTTAAGGTTTTTTGCTGAATGCTTTGTACAAACATCAGCAGCGGCAAGCCTCCTGCAGCCATAAACACAATTGCGACCCAATGGGCTGCTGGAGTAAAAGCTGACATTGAGCTATCAGACGTTGAATAGCCGCCAGTAGACAGTGTGGTCATGGCATGATTAATGGCTTCAAACCAATGCATCCCCGACAAGTGGTAGGCCAAGGCACATAACACGGTAAGCACAACATAGACCTCAAAAAGGTATTTGGCCATGTGTTGGGTCCGTGGAGTGGTTTTGTCGCTCCAGTCTGACGACTCGGTGCGAAACAGGCGCATACCACCGACATTGAGAAAAGGCAGAATGGCTACCGCCATGACAATAAAACCGATCCCACCAAGCCATTGTAATAGGGATCGCCAAATTAAAATGCTGTGGTCCATGTCGTCTAAGCCTGACAGCACAGTTGAGCCTGTGGTGGTGATGCCGGACATGGTTTCGAAAAAGGCGTCGGTATAGTTAATACCGTGGTAAAGGGTGAAAGGTAAGGCGGCAAATAAACTGACTACCAGCCAAGTCATGGTGGTGAGAAAAAACATATCGCGGATATTAAGGTTAACGTCGCTGTTGCGGCCTGCTTGAATACATAAAATCGCAACGAGGCCGCTAAACAACCCGGACATCATAAATGCGCCGATAGTTTCTTCATGATAAAACAGCGCAAAAGCCATTGGCACCAGCATGAAGCCAGTGAGAATAGATAAAAAAGCGCCAATGACAAACAGTAGCGGTTTTAAATTCAGCATAGTGCCATTAATGGTGACGCTAGAAGAAAAACGCGCTCGGTTGGAACAGCTTTTCTACATCGCCAATGAACTTTTTATTTACTAAAAATAGAATCACATGATCTCCTTCTTCAATGACGGTTTTATCATGACCCATAATCACTTCATCATTTCTAACGATAGCGCCAATGGTCGTTCCTGGGGGTAATTTTATGTCGCTGATTTGCTTGCCGACCACTTTTGAGGTGGAAGAACTGCCATGGGCAATGGCTTCGATAGCTTCAGCTGCGCCGCGACGTAATGAGTAAACATTACAAATATCGCCTTGGCGGATATGGGTCAGTAAGGCTGAAATGGTGGTTTGCTGCGGCGAAATTGCAATATCGATATTGGCTTCTTGGACAATATCCACATAGGCTTCACGTTGAATAAGCACCATGACTTTTTTGGCGCCCATTCGCTTAGCTAATAGCGCCGACATAATGTTAGCTTCGTCATCATTGGTGACAGCTATAAACACATCTGTTTGGTCAATGTGCTCTTCTTGCAGTAACTCTTGATCCGATGCATCACCGTTAAATACTGTGCAGTTTTCTAACCTTTCTGACAGGCTTTCTGCGCGCTCTAAACTGTGTTCAATGAGTTTGACTGAGTGCTTTTTTTGTAATCTTTTTGCAAGGCCATAACCAATATTACCACCACCGGCGATCATGATATTACGGTAAGAATTATCCAGCTTTTGCATTTCACTCATCACCGCTCGCACATGGCGGGTGTCGGCAACGAAAAACACTTCATCATCGGCTTCGATAATGGTGGTACCGCGGGGCATAATCGCTTTGCCTTTACGGAAAATAGCCGCGACCCGGGTATCAATATTCGGCATATGTTCACGCAGCGTTGCCAGCGCGTTACCCACTAATGGCCCACCATAATAAGCCTTAATGGCCACTAGGCTTAATTTGCCTTTAGCAAACTCGAGTACTTGCAGTGCGCCAGGGTATTGCACTAAACGTTCAATATAGGCGGTAACAAGTTGCTCTGGGGCAATCAATTCATCAATAACAAAGCCACCACGTAATTTGGTGTCACTGTTTTTAACTTCGGTATTGATGAACAATTTGTCGCGCTGCTCAAGGTAAGCTTCTGAGCGGATCCGGGCTATTTTGGTTGGGGTGCCAAATAAGCTGTATGCAATATGGCATGCAGCCATATTGCATTCATCACTATTGGTGACTGCAATTAGCATATCGGCATCTTCTGCGCCGGCCCTTTTTAAGGTGCTCGGGTGAGCACCATGGCCGATGACGGTTTGCAAATCGAATTTATCTTGTAAGTATTTAACTCTGGCGCGGTTATTATCCACTAAGGTGATGTCGTTATTTTCACCGACGAGGTTTTCAGCCAGTGTGCCGCCAACTTGGCCTGCGCCCAAAATAATAATTTTCATTGCTGTGCGGGTATCCCTACTAAACGAGCTTAAAGCGCTTTAACTAAACGTGCGTAGTAAAAGCCATCACAATTGTTTTGGCCTGGTAGCAATTGCCAACCAATATCATCAGCAGATGATTGTTGGGCGATTGGTACTAATGTCGCATCGCTTGTTCTTTGTAAAAATTGCTCTATTTGCTGGCTGTTTTCTTCTGGCAAAATTGAGCAGGTGGCATAAAGGATGGTGCCGCCGGGTTTCAGCCATTTCCAGCAATGATCAATGATTTGTTGTTGCAGTAAAGCCAGTTCATCAATATCACTGTTTTTACGTAGCCACTTAATGTCAGGGTGGCGACGAATGACACCGGTTGCAGAGCAAGGGGCATCTAATAAGATCCTGTCAAACTTTTCACCTTGCCACCAAGTATCAATATTGGCTGCATCGCCATGAATAACTTGCGCTTTTAATTGTAATCTGTCCAGATTTTGTTGCACACGCTCTAAGCGTTTTTCATCAAAATCTACCGCGACTAGACTAATGTTTGGCGCAGTTTCTATTAGATGGCAGGTTTTTCCGCCGGGTGCAGCACAGGCATCAAGAACCAGTTCATTAGTTTCTGGTGCTAATAGCGTTGCTGCCCACTGCGCGGCCCCATCTTGTACTGAGGTTGAGCCTTCAGCAAAACCGGGTAATCGCATTACATCTGTTGGACTAGCAAGTAAAATCGCATCATCACTCGCACCGGCACTGGCTTCTACTTCTTGTTCAGCAAGTAGCGCTAAGTATTGCTCACGGGTTTGTGATAGCTGATTGTTGCGCAGCCACATTGGTGGGCGTTGATGGCTTTGCTCAATAACTTGTTGCCATTGATCTGGGTAGGCCGATTTTAGGCGTTTAATAAACCAAGCAGGAGTATTGTATTTCAGGGTGTCGTTGTCAGTATTTAGTGGTGCTTCTTTACGTTGAATATTACGAAGAACACCATTAACCACTTTAACTAAACCATCAAATTTCATTTGGCGGCAGGCTTCAGCGGTTTCTGAAATGGCCGCATGAGCAGGAATTCGAGTGAAGTAAAGCTGATAACAACCCACCAATAATAATTGGTGCAATATACGCTGCTTACCTTTAAAGGGTTTGCTTAAGCAGTCACTGACACATTTATCCAGTTGTGGCAGTTGACGCATTACGCCATAACAAAGTTCTGCTAATAGGGCTTTGTCTTTACCATTTTCGAGATGTTGTTGTTGATCTGGCAAGGCCACCGATAGTGAAATGCCTTTCTCAAGTACATTGAAAATGGCTTTGGCTGCGAGCGCTCTAACATTCATTATGGCTGTGCCTCATTGTCTTCTTTCGCGACTGGGTTAAAGTTTACCCCTGGGGCAAACCAGTCTGCGCGTGAGTTAAGAATATCTGCGACAGGCATTTGCTTTTTACCCGGTAATTGCATGACTTGTAGCTGCAAAGAGCCTTCGCCTGTAGCGACGGTGACACCTTGCTTATTGCTGTCTAGTACGGTACCAGGTGTGGCATTAGTGCCATTACTATCAACAGCATTATTGTAACTCGCTTGCCATACCTTGATGGTATTGCCTTGGTGGCTAAAATGACTAGCTGGCCAAGGGTTAAAGGCGCGAATTTCTTGCCATAATTGTTTCGCAGGCTTAGTCCAATCTATTTGAGCTTCTTCTTTAGATAACTTTTCAGCATAGTTAGCTAAAGATTCATCTTGTTGTTCAGCAACGAGGGTGCCTTTGCTTAAACCTTCAAGCGCTTCTATTAACGCTGGCGGTCCTTGTTCGGCTAATTTGCTATACAAGGTTGCAGAAGTGTCGGTGTCTTCAATTTTAAGCGACGTTTTAAGTAACATGTCACCAGTATCTAAACCGATATCCATTTGCATAATCGTGACGCCAGTTTCGCTGTCACCAGCCCAAAGCGCGCGCTGGATTGGCGCGGCGCCACGCCAGCGAGGCAATATAGAACCGTGTACATTAATACAACCCAGTTTTGGCGTATCTAATACTATCTTTGGCAGGATTAATCCGTATGCAACGACGACCATAATGTCAGCGTTTAAGGCAGCAAGCTCTGCTTGGGCATCCTCTTTGCGTAATGATGGCGGCTGATATACAGGGATATCGTTGGCAACAGCAAGCTGCTTTACCGGGCTTGCTTGCAGTTTTTTGCCACGGCCCGCAGGTCTATCTGGCTGCGAATACACCGCAATCACATTGTGGTCGGAATTAATAAGTGCCTGCAAATGTAAAGCGGCAAAGTCTGGCGTGCCAGCAAAGATAATATTTAACGGTTTCAAATGGAGTCCTATGCTTCTTTTGCTTCTAAACGGGCTTCTTTCTCAAGTTTAGTCTTGATACGGTCACGTTTCATTTTTGACAAGTAATCGACGAACAACTTGCCTTTTAAATGATCCATTTCGTGCTGTAGACAGATGGCAAATAGCTCATCCGCTTCAACCGTAAACTCTTTACCGTGACGATCTTGGGCTTTTAAGGTAACAAATTCAGCACGATCAACTTTAGCGTAAATGCCCGGAACCGAAAGACAGCCTTCTTCATTAGTGAACTCGCCGCTTTTGCTGACAATCTCAGGATTAATGAAAATGGTCGGACGCTCAACTTCATCCTGCAGGTCCATCACAATTAATTGTTGATGGAAATCTACCTGAGTAGCCGCAAGTCCAATGCCTTTTTCCTCGTACATTGTTTCAAGCATGTTATCTATTTGGGTTTGCAAAACCTCACCAAAATCGGTGACAGGCTTAGCAACTGTGCGTAATCTTTCATCTGGAAAACGTAAAACTTTTAATAATGGCATATATAAACTCTTAACAAGTCTGTCAAATTTCAGCCAGTTAGCTATACTGGCTTGGTTAATGGGTTAATTTTAATCCTTACTGACTATCAATAACAGCAAAAGCTCTAATAAAGAGCTAAACACATGGAATGAACCATGAAACGGATATTTTTACTCGCGTTTTTGACACTAAGTACCATAGCCTCAACCTTGGTTTTGGCTGATAAATTAACATTAAAGTCTGGTCACCCCGATTCATATATCGTTAAAAAAGGCGATACGCTGTGGGATATATCAGCCTTTTTCTTAGACGATCCTTGGCGTTGGCCTAAATTATGGGGCGCAAATCCACAGATTGCGAACCCGCATTTAATTTATCCTGGCGATCGACTCACCTTAGTGTTTATCGATGGACAACCACGGTTAGTATTAAAGCAGCATATCAAAAAAGGCCCTGAAGGGCGCATTAGCGACAAAGGTGGTCCAATCCCTGCTATTGATTTATCACTGATCCAGCCTTATTTGGTGCAAAACCGAATCGTAGACCCAGAATGGCTTGATGGCTTGCCAATGATCCTTGCTGGTGAAAGTCCATCTCGTCATCATACAGTAGGAGATGTGGTTTATATTAATGCCAATTTACCTGTTGGTGAAAAGCTGGCGGTATACCAAGAAGGTAGAGAGTTTTTTGATAAAGAAAATAGCGAGTTACTAGGGCAAGAAATTATTTTGACTGCCAGTGGTCGAGTGATTGAATCTGGCGACATTTCAAAAGTGCAATTACTGAGTAACTTACGCGAATCGAAAGCCGGTTTTAAAGTTGCACCGGTAGAAGATGAAGCGCTGATGTCAGCTTACTTTATTCCTAAAGCGGCGCCAGAGTCTGTGCCTGCTAACGTGTTAGCCATTGAGAAAGATATTCGTGAAGTTGGCAAGCTAGATATCGTTTATCTTGATAAAGGGGCTGTTGATGGTATCGACACCGGTCATGTGTTTGGTATTTATCGCAATGGTGAAACCATTGTCATCAATAGTGACGGCATGCCGGTATCAACCATTGATCGTAGTGCTTACGACAACTTAAAAGCCAAAATATCTGACGATAATGCTATTACCATGCCTGATATTTTCCATGGCAAGTTAATGGTGTTTAAAGTTTTCGAAAAGACCAGTATGGCGATTATTATTGCCAATGAACGTCCTGTGCGAGTTGACGATAAGTTAGTCACCCCTAAGACGACTGAGTTAAAAGGCGAGTAATCGATAATAAACTGGTCGACTGGCTAGTTGTTTGTGCAGTATCCGGGCTAGGACCCGCCCGGATTCAACAATTATTAACTCAAATGGATGTTGAGGAATTACGGCAACGTTTAGAGTTTGAAAAGCAGTCTTTGCCATTATCGGCAAAGCTGCTGTCTCAATGCCAAATTGATTTTGATAAAGTTGATTTGGCCATTGAGTGGCTTAATCTATCCCCGCAACATCACATTGTTACTTTGTCAGACCCTGACTATCCCGCATTACTGCAACAAATATCAGATCCTCCCGGAGTGTTATTTATTAAAGGCCAACTCGAAGCCTTGCTACGACCTTCAATTGGCATGGTGGGGAGTCGCAATGCATCCGTTGGTGGTTTGAATATGGCAAAGGCGTTAGCCACAGAGATGGTTCAGATGGGCTTTTCAATAACCAGCGGTATGGCGGCTGGGATTGATGGTGCAGCCCATAAAGGAGCAGTAGACAGTAATGGCGTAACCCTTGCGGTATTAGGTACTGGTGTTGAATGTATTTACCCTAAACGCCATAGTAATTTGTATCACCAAATCCAGCATCAAGGTTGTGTACTGAGTGAGTTTTGGCCGCAGGTTGGCCCCTATGCAGGTAACTTTCCTCGGCGAAATCGCATTATTAGTGGTTTATCACTGGGCACGATTGTTGTGGAGGCAACGCGCAAAAGTGGCTCGTTGATCAGTGCGCGCTTGGCGATGGAGCAAAATCGAGAAGTGTTTGCAGTGCCCGGCTCGGTGCTCGGTGGCTATAACCAAGGTTGCCATGACTTGTTAAAAAATGGCGCTAAATTGGTAGAATGTGCAACAGATGTTGTTGAAGAATTGTCCGCATTGACGCAGTTTCACCTTGAAAATGTCGCTAATCGTCACCATATAGCAGATAATACAACAAATTTGCCATTTTCTGCGCTGTTAGCTAGTGTAGGTTATGAGGCTACTAGTTTAGATGCAGTAGTCGAGCATAGTGGAAAGTCGATAGATCTGGTGTTAGTTGAAATGCTTGAACTTGAATTACAGGGCCAGGTGGCACAAGTGCCTGGTGGTTACGTCAGATTAGAGAGGAGATAACCATGTTTGATATCCTCATGTACCTTTTTGAAAACTATGTTCATAGCGAAGTAGAGCTATTAGTTGACGAAGATGAGCTTACCAAAGAGTTAACCCGAGCAGGTTTTCATCAAGCAGATATTTTGAAAGCCCTGTCTTGGCTAGAAAGATTGGCTGATTTACAAGAAGGTGATAAACCTTACTTGTGCAATCATGCCCAGCAGTCATTCCGTATTTATACCAAAGATGAAATGGATAAATTGGATGTTGAGTGCCGTGGGTTTTTATTGTTTCTTGAACAAATCCAAGTGCTCAGTGTTGAAACCCGTGAAATGGTCATCGAACGGGTGATGGCGCTAGATGAAACCACCCTAATCTTGGAAGATTTAAAGTGGGTGGTGTTGATGGTGTTATTTAATGTACCAGGCAACGAGTCTGCTTATGAGCAAATGGAAGATCTTATTTTTGAACAGCCTGATGGGCGGTTACATTCTTAAGTCTTTAAACCTATTGTCATGAGTTAACTAAATAAGGAGGCTAGGCCTCCTTTTTTGATCGTCAGCTTGGCTATTTTGTCATCCCTGTGTAACCTGAATAGGGTGACACCTTTATGTAATATTGAGAGTAAAATGTCTAAAATCGATCAGCAATTGTTTACTGTGCACGAGCATGCTTTGGAGAAAGAGTTTGAACTCTGCCCAAAGTGCGGCTGTGAGTTGTCAGTTAAAAATAGTAAACATGGTGGATTCATAGGCTGTAATAATTATCCTACTTGTGACTTTACGCGGCCTCTAGTTCAACATGAGTCCATTGAAACTCAAGTGATAGAAGGCTCTGAATGCCCAGAGTGTGGCAATGAGCTGGCAGTTAAGTCTGGCCGTTTTGGTATTTTTATTGGCTGTACTCACTATCCTGAATGTACTCACATTGAAAAACACGATCACGATGAAAATGCAGAGGTTATCAACTGCCCCCATTGTAAAAAAGGCCATTTAGAATCTCGTACCAGTCGCTTTGGTAAAACCTTTTTTGCCTGTAATACTTACCCTAAATGTAAGTACTTAGTGAATTTTCCGCCCCATAATGAATCTTGCCCTGAATGTAATTTTGGTATTTTAGTTGAGCGTAAGGGCGCAGCTGGAAGCCGCTTAGAATGCCCGCAGAAATCATGTAAATATAAGCGTCCAATATAACTTTTTTGACTCTATTCGCCTTATATCAGTATTTGTTCATATCCTTATTGTCTGTATAATTTATCGATAATTTATAAGATTAAAGGGTATTTCATGCAATTGTTGCATCCAACAGATGTTACTGAAGTGTTTGAGCAAGGAGAGGTGTTTGCTTATCCCACTGAAGCCGTTTATGGCCTTGGCTGCGATCCTGATAACCTATCTGCTATTCAAAAGTTACTTGAAATCAAACAACGTCCTTGGCAAAAGGGCGTTATCCTAGTTGCCAGCGACTATAAACAACTGCAGCCCTATATTGATGAATCACAACTCACAGAGGCACAACTTGCCTTTGCCTTTAGTAAGTGGCCAGGGCCTTTTACCTTTGTGATGCCAATTAAGTCAGAGGTTAGCCAATTATTATGTGGCGAGTTTGATTCCATTGCGGTGCGAGTTTCGGCTCATCCAGTGGTAAAAGCATTATGTGACGCCACTAATAAAGCCATTGTTTCAACTAGTGCTAATTTAGCCGGTCATGCGCCCGCACTGACCATAGCAGAAATTCAAGATACTTTTTCCACTACTGTTGCGGCTGTGATAACTGGTGATCTTGGTGCTCAGCGCCAGCCTTCAACCATTATCGATGCTCGTAGCGGCAAAATATTACGTAACGGACAGTAATTTAATAAAAATAATCGAATAAACAATAAGGAATTTGATATGGCAATGCCTGATGCCGCAGTCGTAAAGCAGTACCTGTTATCCCTACAAGCCAATATCTGTGCTGGTTTAGAAGCATTAGATGGAAAGGCCAGCTTTCAAGCGGAATCGTGGGAGCGCGCCGAAGGTGGTGGTGGCACCAGCAAGGTGATGACCGCAGGCCATGTATTTGAACAAGCTGGTGTTAACTTCTCCCATGTGATGGGCGCAGCAATGCCGGCATCAGCCACCGCGCATCGTCCAGAGCTAGCTGGACGTAGCTTTGAAGCTATGGGCGTGTCATTGGTTATCCATCCTAAAAATCCTTTTATTCCTACAACTCATGCGAATGTGCGCTTTTTTATTGCCCATAAAGATGGCGCTGATCCCGTATGGTGGTTTGGTGGCGGGTTTGATTTAACTCCTTACTATCCATTTGAAGAAGATGTGGTTTCATGGCATCAAACCTCGGCCGATATTTGCGCCCCATTTGGTGATGAGGTTTATCCCAAATATAAAAAGTGGTGTGATGAATACTTCTTTTTGCCTCATCGTAATGAAACCCGTGGGGTCGGTGGATTATTCTTTGATGATCTCAATGAGCCTGGTTTTGATAAGAGTTTTGAGTTTATGCAAGCCGTGGGTAATGGTTTCTTAACGGCTTATTCGCCGATTGTTGAGCGTAATAAAGATCTTGAATATAACGATGATGAGCGCCAGTTCCAACTGTACCGTCGAGGCCGTTATGTTGAGTTTAATTTGGTTTATGACCGTGGCACTTTATTTGGCTTACAAACCGGTGGTCGCACTGAGTCTATTTTGATGTCTATGCCGCCCTTGGTTCGCTGGGAGTATGGCTT
>NZ_MCTY01000007.1:0-27711 GCF_002873635.1 Shewanella sp. 10N.286.52.B9 | reverse complement strand
GAGCTCCTATTAACGTGTACTTCACTCGTATCTGTTTAGCTGTAGTAGCTCAGACTTGATCTGACAGTTACCCATTTTTTATGGTGTCTGTCAGTTTAGATTTGAGCTAGATTTTTATCTGCCCAAATCTGTTTCCCATCCAATAATGTTTCAAGTGGCGTTCGACCAGTACAGGGGGCTAAGTAAAGCTTTGTGTCTAAGGCTGCGGCTATCACTTTATGATTCGCAAACTCACGACAATTGCTGATCGTTGTCGTGTGCGCATAACGTTATGTTCTTCAAAACTGGCGAATATCAGAATGCATTGAAAGACATATTTTTATATAGATGTTTGATGTTTATTAGTAGTTTGTCACAAATTTAAATTTCTGGTTGTTTACGTTATGAGGTTTATCACTGAAGCTATCGTTGTAGATAAGTAATATTAACACTTACATATATAAGTAAAATCATTGGAAGTTTTGGGGATGAAACAATCAATAATAAGTAATAAAGTTACCATTGATTCTGCAATTGAACGGCGAGAGAGACTAGAATTAACACTAAATAACGAGGTAAGTCGTTTAGGTTTTATTGGGGGCACTTATATTCTCGATTTGGCAAGATCGGTGAAGATGCAAAACTCTCATATTGATGTTGATGCTGAAGTGTCGATTAGTAAACGTGAGAAACGACATAATTTTTTATATTCTAACTCAGCAATGCGTAAGATGAGAGCGGACTTTACCAAAAAAGCCATTAAAGTTGAGCCAAATATGAGCAAATTGAATGCTAGTGGCATTCAGATTTTTAGTTACGAAGAGGATACGGAGGCTTCACGACTGTGTCGTGATGTTTTAAGTAAGTATAACGTAAGAAGCCGCGTCTATTATCGTTACCAGAGTGAAAACTGTCCTTATCTTCATGGGCGATTTTTTTTCATGAGTGAATTTGAACCAACAGTATTAAAGACGTTTGCGGAGCAAAATTGGGAACAAATGCAGCAATTTATTTCTAATTTTCATAATATGGTACTGGGAAGTGAAGCAACATCAGAGATTAATCCTTTCACTGGTTTGGGGCTTATTTCGCGTAAAAGTCATAATGTGTTAAAAATGCTTGCAGAAGGTCATTCAAGAATTTCAATTTCAGAAACGCTGCACTTGACTGAGCGTGGTGTCGACTACCATGTCAATAAAATGAAAGCCTTATTTGAAGTTAAAAACAATTCGCAACTGGTAGCTGTTGCATTTAAATATAAAATTTTGTCATAAGGTCTAGTAGCTCAGATTTGATCTGACCGTTACCTCTTTTTTTATGGTGTCTGTCAGCTTAGATTTGAGCTAGATTTTTATCCACCCAAATCTGTTTCTCATCCAATAATGTTTCAAGTGGCGTTCGACTGATCAGTCACCGATAGATTTTGAAATCTCTTTTAGAAAAGTGTCCGGTTGGAGTTGACCAGAACAAGGCAATATGTAAAAAGGGAACGGACTTAAGAACCGTGTCAGATAGTGATATTGAGTTTGCGTTGTCGGGAATAAATTACTGACCCAAAAAGTGTTTAGGGTTCAAGCAGCCAGCTGTAATATTTAAAAATATGACATTGGCTGCTTGATATAGGCGAGTGTCGCACTTCACAGTTGAATTTGGGGATTATTTATCAAATGAACCGTTATCGTGACACGTCATGCATGAATATGGATCTGGGAATGTTTGTGACATGCTCCAGTCTGAATTCGCGCCACTAATAATACCTTTATCAGGGTAAGAGTTTGGGTTACCTGCTGAATCTCTAGGCATCACCGGGCTTCCATTATTGTAGAAGAAGATATCTTTTTCTTCATTAATAGCGTCAATGATACTCGGTACAGTACGCTTGCTGAACGCATCACCATGGAATTCAGGTGTTTTAGAGCTAGAGTGACACCAGAAACAGCGAGCGGTTGCACCATGACCTTCACTTGCACCATTAGTCCCGTGACAAGTTGAACAGAAGTAAGGCTGTGGAATGTCAAACCCATCGTTGGTGTTAACTGGCAGTGGTGCGCCATTCATGTGTCCATCTTCTGGGTTGTGACACAACATACAGTCAGCTTTGCCCCAGCCATAGTGAGATTCTGTTAGCATAGCATCAGAATTTGCATCTTTTGCAGAATTTAGGGTTTCTAAATTTGCCACTAGGCCATTGCTAAACTCGTATTCTTTGCCTAGATCATTGCCATTATATTCTTCCATACCCCATGCATTATAATGATTTGCATAAACCAGCATTCCGTATTCTTTTGGATAGCTCATCACCCACACATCAGTCATTAAGTGTAACTTATTGCCACCAAAAGCATATTGGAAGTCGTCTATACAATCTTCAGCTGGAAAAGCACTAACAGAAGCTGTTTTACCTTCTTTATCCCACAAACATGCAGGCAGTGGTCCATAGTCGGTGGCTACTTCTTTTTCGCCCATCATGTTAACCCAACCTTCACCTACTGACGATGTGATACCATTTACATGGTTAACTGAATACGAATTGACTGAAGCCCCTGTATCCAGTGTTGGCCAGTAGCTCAGTTTAAAGTCATATCCTTCATCGATTGCAGACATAAACCAATCTATACCTGTAATAACGCCTGGCTGAAAGACATCTGGACGCAGGTTATGGGCAGTTACTTTTAAATTTTGTACATAAGGGTAAGGATATGGCGTATTACCATCACGGACCAAAATTTCACTAATGACTTGACCATTTTCATCCAGACGTGCCATTTCTTTTTCCCACAGGTGTTGGCGTCTAACAGTGGTAACTTCATGGAAAGGCTGGAATCTGATGGCTAAATCATGCTGCGCCCACATTTCATCCATACGGTTGTAAGTCGCCTCACCATTTGGTTCACCAGTCGCACGTTGGAAATCTCCGGCACTAGTTTTAAAGCGGAAGAACCAATTAGGCGAGTTAACGAATTCATCACCATCATTGGTAAAGTCACCATCATTATTTGCGTCATAGGAGATGGAAAACTCGAAAGTGTTATAAGGAGACTCTTCTGCAGGTGTAACAGAGTCAAATTTAAGTTGAGGATCGCTATGCACTACATATCGTAATACATCGAATACACTGTATTGTCCTTCAACAAAAATATCTGGTCGAGAGGTATGCTGACCGTAACCATCAGGGTTTTCGGTAAGAAAAGCGACAACATCAGAAGAGTTAACTTCAAGGTAGTCAATCGGTGGGTTTTCTACCCCTGCTTTTTGCGCATCATAAAAACTAATTCGGCCGTCACCATCAAGATCTTCTGCCTGATCGCTGTTCATCCAAGTTTTAATTTTGTCGTCAAAGCGGCCTAAAGCGACATAATGAATTTTGTCAGCCACAGGTTGATGATTAACATCCATTACCACATATTTATCATTTTTATAGCCCTGTTCTGGTTCTGTTAGGTCAACCTTATCATTACTGTCACTGCCACAACCTACAAGCAAAAAAGACAAAGCCAAAGTGGTTGTTATTACATTAAGTTTCATTACTCATCTCCAGTATATTCTGAATCTATAGCAATATTTATTTACTGCTAAATTCATGATTGGATATTATTTTTATCCATTAATCACTCAGTCGAGTATGAATTCGAGCCGCAATAAAAACGCTATCAGTACTCATAGAAATAAAGATTTGTTGAGTAAAATCGGAGGTGGGTCACATAAAATAAACAGTTAAGCAACCGTGCCGGGCAGATGTTAACAATGCTGCTAAAGAGTTACATTGCCCTGTGTATATTTAAGGCTAATACTCTTTGATATTCGTTAATCCTATTACAGATATAGTGTGATTGGGAGACTCTGCATATCCATCACCTTAGTAACAGACCAACTTTGTGATATCCCTCAGTCAGTATAAGGTGCAGGGCGAGATCGCGAACGTTTTCAGAACTATTTATAGTGCTCTTTTAAATCCTGATTCTACTTACTAAATCTTTATTTGAGGTTAGTTAAAAGTGATTCTGTCTTTTGGTTGAATAGATTGTATGAAAACGCACAATATTGGCTATTGCGCTTTTTACAAGGCCTCACTATTCATTTAGCTGTCATTAAAATGTGTGTTTTAATTACCATAAATAGCTTCCGCGAGTAGCCTTGCAGCTTGGGGGATATTCGGCCCAGCCTATTTGGTAACTGCCGAGTCAAATGTCAACTACAGCAAGTTGCCAATCAACTTCATTTTACGCTTTCTGGGGGACAAAAGCAGCGGCTATTGCTGGCGTTGAGTTTAGTTAATGATCCCGCTTTGCTTTTTTTAGATGAGCCCACCACAGGGCTAGACCCCCAAGCAAGGTTACATTTTTGGCAGTTGGTTAGGGAGATAATAAAACAAGGGAAACCAGTTATTCTCACTACACATTATATGGATGAAGCAGAGCAGCTTTGCGATCAAATTGCCATCATGGATACACGCAAATGAGGCTTTAAATTATTCTTGATTTTGCGGACCTGCAGTAAGTGTTGCGCCCCTATCAAGTAGGGGCAATGATATTACTGAATTAAAAAGTTATTGTATGCTGAATGTATTAAGCTAGAGCAGTTGCTAGCACCTAGTAACTTCTTGAGTTTAAGTATGCGATAGTCGACACCTCGTGCGGACAAATGTGCTGCTTTGGCAATTGATTCACGGTCGTGTCCATTTGCCATCATATATAATATCGCAATATCAGCGCTTTTTATTAAACCATAGTCTAAAAACGGATTCAGGTTCTCCATACTACTTTGCAGTAACATGTAATGAATATCGGTTAGGTCTTTATATAAACGGCTAAATGCATTGGGGTCAGCAAGTTTATTATTAGTTTGCACCATGAAGTAGAAGCGCCCCACCCAATTGGGGTTCATCATGCAGGGTACTTCTACGGTTACTTTTTGCTGGTAGCCAAATTTAACAATATCGTCATTAGGTCCAACTTTAAACTGCGGCCAGTCACTGTAATCCCAAGTATGGTATTTACGCTTTAAAGAGACCTCTGTGTTGTGGTCTTTTTTTGCCCACTTTTTTCGTGATACTTTGCTGTATTTTATCGCATTAACTGAGCTAGCGAGAATATGAGTTCTACCAGCTACTTGATTAAGTTTAGAGAACCCTGAAGGTAGCATATTACTATTTATGTCTAAGACAAACATGGTGTCTGTAATATTATGAGTTCGTGAGAACTCGTTCAGAATGCTACTGACTTTCATGCTTAGCCTCCATTTCTGAAAAGTCCTTTAGTAGACCATATTGATTTACGTTATAAATTAACGCGGGTAAACTGTCTGCTTCAAACGTTATTTTGGCGATTTCTATATAATAATCGATGCCACGTACCGATAAATTTAATTTTGGCGCGATATCCTTTCTAGAGTAACCCACGGCCGTAAACTGTAATATATCGATTGTTTTACGATTAATTACGCCCATATTTATTAATGATTGTTTGATAAGTTTATGGCTATTATTGATTTTAATCGCTACTTGCAAAAGCTTTGATTTAATCAACTCAAGCTTGTCATTTAGAGCTGTAATACAGAGCTTGTTAGAATAAAAAACAAATTTTGCTGTTAATTTAGGCGCGAATAAAAAAGTGATATCAATGCTCATGTTCTCTTTATAGATGAGGTTTGCAACATCAAGCGTTGGAGTAGCAGAACGGCTAGGTGCACTTGTTTTATCAGCTTCCAAACTGACCCATTGGCAATGTTGTGCTTTGAATTGTTTGACAACATGCTTATCGCTAGCAACGACAAGGCTAGCAGCTTCACGAGTTGTGCGTAGATTAATTGGGTTATTCAAAAAAATATAGAGCACGCAAGCATTAACGCCTAGTTCATTAGACAGAGTAGACAAATCAGTGTCTATTATTGCTTTCATCATAGTGCTCCTCCTTTGTATAGTGAGCCGAAGCTACCCTTTGTAAATACCCTAATTAAGTGATTGCGAATTTTATGCATTTCCTTGTTTCCAGCAATAGCGATTGTGAATAAATGCGACATTGGGCAATACCTACTTTTAGATATGCGACATGGTTCAAGACAATAGTGCTGGATTCAAAAAATCTAACAAGCTTTCTTTGTTTTCTGTGAAAAACCACTAACAGGGATAAGTGTTACAGCATTGATGATGTGAGAAAGAGGCCATTAAGCTTGTTGATATTTGGCTGGATTGGCTATTTAAGTTGCTTTGTGCAGGACCCGTTGATTTACAAATGTAATTACGGCTAAAGGCTGACAAGGTTGTAATTAACTATGTAAATACCGAAACATCACTCTCAGAGCTAGTGTCTACTCAATTATTATCATTAAAACCTTAATATAAATGGATCTTGAGAGCTTATGATGTTGATAATTCTTCAAAACAACAATTAATCATTTATTCGCAAAACATGTGTTACCTTGCGTAAAACAGGCTGCTGAACAACATCATTAGTTAATCAAGTTTCCCCTTTATATAGAATCAATATGGACATGCTGTGTGGTGTAAAAAACGCACTCCTTTTTGATGTTACCTTTTCAAATTAGGCACTGTTTCTAACGTTTTATATGTTCAATATGCATTTTGTTGCAGTTGTTAGCGTAATGTTTGTGGTGATTTTTTTTGATTTTATTTATGAGTTAAAGTTGATTAAGTTAGTGAATTTAAATGTAATTGTGATGGGGTTCAAATCTAAATAAACAAAATCATTTTATTTACAAATGGTGTGATTGTTACTGTGAGAAGTCACTGTCCCTTAAGGCGTTGGGTAAGTCAATATGCCGCTTCAATATTTACATTGTAAAAGGGATGAGATGAAACATATAAAAACATCAGCAACATTATTAATGCTTGCAATGCTTGCCGCTTGTGGAAGTGATGACGCCAAAAGTTCTCCTGAAAATCCAGATATACCTGAGATTGTCGAGCCGCCTCAAACAGGTAGTCAAGTATTCGATAATGTTTGGGGGCCAGATATTAAGTGGCAGTTAGAAGGGCCGATCACTATTTATATCGGTAAAGAAATGGCTAGAACAGACTGGGTGGCACAGTCTGAAAGGCGACATGGTGATATAAAGCACGGTTATACCGTTCAGGCTGCAGATGTTCGTAAGTTGATCCCTAAGCCATTACGTGATGATATTTTCAATGATGGTCAAATTACCTTTGCTGAAGTATTGCTTTACGTTTCAGCGACACGTGATGACTTTCACGTTGAATACGAGTGGGGCGAGGACATTGGTGCTTACCGCTTTACGGTTTGGCATAACGAAGATGGCAGCAACATTGAATTTGATACTGATGGCAAGCCTGTAGGTGAAGGCGATCCAAACTGGGCCGCAAACTGGATCCCAGACACAGGTGAATTTAAAAGAGAAAACAAGTACACCAACTTCGGCGAAGCGGTTGGAACTCGCATGGAAATGACGGTACTTCAAGATAATTCTGGGGTGATGTTAGCTTCTCGAAGTGAAGCTTACACCTATCGCCGTGAAGAGATGCAGCGCACCCAAGTTGAACGCAGAAAGACTGATGAAGAAAAGTTTGGTGATAACCGTGCAACCTTCCCAAGAGTGATGGTACAGCCTGTTGGCGGTGAACAAATGGTCTTTAACGATGTGGTTGTTCGTCCACATAACCTGCGTCCTGATATCTATAAAAAAGACGTCATGATCACCATGGCTGATGTATTCATGAGTCTGCATGAGCAAGGCTTAGTTGAAATGGGCTTTTCTTACTGGGGACAAATTTCCACCGGTGCTAATATTCAACACTTTTTAGTTAACTCTGTTGATGGCGTGGTAAACCAAGCGCGTTTTGCCTACGCAATTGACGGTTATGAAACACGCTATACAAGTGATTGGAACCATAAGTACGGTCTAGGGAATATGGCAGATTCGAACTCAGCGCCACCTGCAACTTTTTGTGATGGCATTGGTCTTGATGGTCAAAAGACAGGCACTCCAAATGGTTTGGTTGACGAGGAATGTGCCGAATACTTTGGTAGCAAAGGCATTGAAATCGATTTGACTGATTGGCATGGCGATAAAAACCGTCACGTATTTCCTGACGTGTGGCCATTATACTACCCAACTGATAGCGTATTTGTTATGGCGCGTCAGTTGAAATTTGCTGCGCCAGAAAGCCACCGAGTGGGTGGTGATGATAAGTATCCAATTTACGATATTGACGAGGCAATTCGTCCATTATCTGAAGAGCATTTTGGCTGGGGCGTTGCCGATTGTGGTACTTGTCACTCGTTAGGTAGTATTCACTCTGATGGCGACCAAGGTAGTTTGGGGGTTAACCCAACGCCCGTTTATGTTATGGATCTAGCTAAAGGCGTACAGTCTTATGAAGTATTAGATGAAGCGGATCGCGCCGTGGCACCTTACCAATGTGCTCAATGTCATGGTAATAACGGTGCTCCAGCAGGTCATGGTGAAGTCGGTGTTTGTTTCTGGTGCCATGATAATGAGTTCCAACCTAAAAACCACGGTTCAGTAAATAAACTGTTCCCGAAAATGTACGAAGGTGGTAACTCTCCTGAAGATATGACCTTTCACCCAGCTAAACCAATCATTGATGTGCCATCAACCGATAGAGATGCTGTGAGCGTTGTTAGTGGTGAAATGTACGGTGATCCAAATTACTTATTGAACATATTACCTGAGTTGAAAGATCAAAACTTTGTTTATATGCACGGCTTATATAGCGATGATATGAAAGTTAGGGGTAATAGTGACTGGACCACAGATCCTGTTTACCCAGATCCATACTCGTGTATGACTTGTCACGTAAACCCAAAATAAGCTGTAATTAGTTAAATTCGATGCTAAAGGCCACTTGATTTCAAGTGGCCTTTTTTTTGAGTATGTTCCGTCCTGAGCTAAGCTGACAAAGGTTTGTCATAGCTGTGGGTAAAATCTGATTTTAAGCTTGTTGGAAAGCAGTTTTATATTTTAGTAAAGCGTGGACCCTGCAACTCTTTATCATGGTCATTTTACGGTCTAAAAAGCATTCATTTTAATTGATGGGTGTAGTAGTTAGGTTAAAGTTGAGCTGTTTTAGCTTTATTTAGGTTGTTAAGGTGTGTAAATGTTCAAGGTGTGCGTTTCAAATAGTTTAAGAGGTTTGAGGTGTTCAATTTAATGCAACTCAAGTTAAAACTAATACATTTTAAGGAGGTATTGGGTTATCCCTTTACTGTGATTTGAATCGTATTGATTGCTTTGGTTGTACGCCGTGTGTGATGAATGCCTCAGCATTCAAGTACCGTTTTATTTTCCAAAGCAGGCTTAGAAAAGTCATCTTTGCATGAATTCATTAAAGGTCGCACAGTGTCTTACATTTGATTAACTAAACCACCTTAGTTGTAGCTATTTAAGGTGGATACCTTAATAATTTAATGTTTATAAATGAGTTGCTTAATCAGCGTACTTAACGCACGCTAATGACCAAAGCTATTAGCTACATTTTCGCTTTGTTGCAAATATTTGATAACTTATTGCACTAAAGATTAAATTGCTGTTTGGTTTATTTATCGTTTTTTTGTAATTGGCTATTGCGCTTTTAACAAGGCCTCACTATTCATTTAGCGGTCATTAAAATTTGTGTTTTAATTACCATAAATAGCTTCCGCGAGTAGCCTTGCAGCTTGGGGGATATTCGGCCCAGCCTGTTTGGTCACTGCCGAGTCAATAAATCTGACAGCGTCTTTATTTACTGCGTTCACGCGATCAGCCTCTTCACGGGACTTGACCTCACTGATGGTGGTGGTGCCGCTACCCGCTTGTGGTCCTTCGAAGATTGGACCTGTAGCATCCGGCCACATCGGCAGCAAAATAACATCGGGGTTTTCTTGCACAACTTCTGGCCAGGTCACCATGGGCGCGATACCATCACGATCTGACAAAATGGCTTTAGCTCCAACCAATTCAATTAGTTCAGTCATGTATGAATGCTTTCCGGGCACGCATTTATATAAATAGTTAATTTCGTAATAGACCTTTGGAGATGGATGGTTACTGTATTGGGATGCGATCTTTCGTAGCTGACCCTGAATTGATTCGACCAAGGTAATGGCTTGTTTTTGATTATTTATTGTCTCCCCAAGCAAAATTATTTTGGTGTATACCTCTTCTAAGCTGGATTCCTCCATATGAATAACGGGTATTCCCAGTGCTTTTAGCTGTGCTTTTAACGTCAGTTGCAGTCCAGTAGCTGTGAGCACGAGATCTGGATTCAAGCGAGTGATATTGTCGATAGTGATATCAGTAAATCCACCAACAATGTCGATACGACTTTGTTCAACTCTTAAGGGGACTTCGGCAGGAAATCGAGCGTAACGAGTCACACCTACTAGGTTATCAATTGCCCCAATTTCAGCAACAGTATGGCTCCAATTGGGGGCCAAAGACACAATTCTGAGGGATTGTTCCTCTTGGCTAAAAACTGGCTGTATAGCTAAAAAAAGGACTAGCCCAAATAGTATTTTTATCGCGCGCATGTTAAATCTCAATATCAATGATGTTCAGGCATGATGGGGTGATTTTCGCTAAAAACAAGCACGTTAAAACAGCTTTGTGTGCAAGTACACAATTATGATTTGCTAAATCAAAGACTGTTAAAACCCCCAGTGTTTTTTTCCATTGCACTACAGATAATATATGTCTAATAATTTTTCTTGAGGTTGTATTGTCAGTATTATTAAGTGTTCGCGGCTTAACTCATCGATACGGTGATTTCACTGCGGTTAATAACATTAACTTAGATATTGAGGCTGGTCAGTGTTTTGGTTTACTGGGTCCTAATGGCGCCGGTAAGTCAACAACGCTTGAAATCCTTGAAGGTGTCTTGAAGCCAACTCAGGGTGACATACGCTATCGAGGCTTGCCAATCAAAAAGAATTTCAAACAAGAAATTGGAATTCAATTTCAGTCGACTACGCTACCGGATTATTTAACTGTTAAAGATTGCTTGAAACTTTTCGCAAGTTTTTACCAAAGCCATGCACCTATTTCCCATTTGATCGAGTTATGTCAACTACAGGAAGTTGCTAATCAGCTTCATTTTACGCTTTCTGGGGGACAAAAGCAGCGGCTATTGCTGGCGTTGAGTTTAGTTAATGATCCCGCTTTGCTTTTTTTAGATGAGCCCACCACCGGGCTAGACCCCCAGGCTAGGTTACATTTTTGGCAGTTGGTTAGGGAGATAATAAAACAAGGGAAAACAGTTATTCTCACTACACATTATATGGATGAAGCAGAGCAGCTTTGCGATCAAATTGCCATCATGGATAAAGGACAGTTTATCGCAGAAGGTTCACCTGAAGCGCTACTTAAAGATAATTTTTTTCCGCAAATTGTTGAACTCGATGGCGTTTACTGCGCTCAGGATTTTGACGGTTTACCAGTAAGAGTTAGTCATTGTTCTGGTCAAACAAGGGTAGAGTGTCATAGCTTTAATGATCTACTGCCAGCACTCGCTTCAGGTCACTCTACTAACGGCATGTCTGTGCGTAAGCCGCACCTTGAAGACCTTTTTCTAAAGTTAACTGGTAATGAGCTTCGTATATGAATGCATTATTTGCACTGATCAACGCCCGAAACCTTGAGTTTGTGCGTGACAAGTCTGCGCTAGGCTGGTCACTACTATTTCCAATTATCATTATTCTGGTTCTCGTACTGGTGTTCGATGATGATAACCCGACGCTTTATCAGCTTGGTGCCTATGGTGATAGTCCGCAGCTTGAGGCATTGTCGGAGTTAAAACATGTGGATGTTATTTATTACAATGACTTAGAGCAAGCAAAGCATAAAGTCTCTCGACATTTAATTGATGGTTTGATCAGTGGCGATAGTTATTGGGTCAACCCAGACAGTGCTAAAGGTTATATATTAGAGCAGGTTATTTTTAGCAAATCCCCTGAGTTAGAAAAGCAAACAATTGTTGGCAATGCCGTGCGTCATGTTGAGTGGCTACTGCCAGGTATTATCGGAATGAACATGATGTTTTCTGCGCTTTATGGCGTGGGTTATGTGGTGGTGCGGTATCGCAGAACCGGGGTGTTAAAGCGGTTGCAAGTAACCCCGTTAGCGGCGTGGCAGTTTTTGGCATCCCAACTCATTTCAAGACTTGGAGCGACAGTGGTTTCTGCTATCTTAGTCTTTTTGGTTATCGCGCTGATGTTCGATATTCGCTCTCAAGGTAATGTACTGCTTTTGGTGCTCAATACATTACTCGGTAGCGCAGCCATGATCAGTATCGGTTTGCTGGTGGCAAGTCGTACCCGCTCAGACGAGTTGTGTAATGGACTGCTTAATATTCTCTCATGGCCAATGATGTTTTTATCGGGGATTTGGTTTTCTTTAGAAGGCAGTAAACCCTGGGTTCGTTTTTTGGCTGATTGCTTACCGTTAACTCACATGAATGATGCTAATAGGGCGGTTATTATCGACGGCGCTGGATTATTCGATATTGGCAATCATCTGCTATATCTTGTGGCAACGATTTTGATATGTTTAGCGCTAGCTAGTCGCAGTTTCCGCTGGGATTGATTCAATGATAACGAGGTAGCTACTAATAATAGTAGCTACCTATAAAGGAAATGTAATTACCTCCATCTTAGCGCTGCAATCCATTGGGAGGTTCAATACACCTATTTGCCAGTAGATTATCTATACACGCTAAGGTAATTTCACATCAATTAACTGTTTTTTACCTTAGTTTCACTTTTATCTGCAGTATGTGATCCAGAGGGGAAGCCCTCTTATGCCCACCTTGTTATCAGCCTGCCAAAATATCTTCGGTTATAGCTAACAGTTTTAAGTTTACTGTTAAAAACCCCAGAGAAATTTCTATTTTTTGTGGTTAGTCTCTGTTTCTAATCGATATGTAAATTGAACATATTGAGTAGCAAAACTAAAAATCTAATATAAATTATGGCAGATGATATGAAAAAATTGAAACGTATGAGTGCATTGCTAATTATGCTATCTGGCTTTATTGCCAGTAGCATTAATGCTGAGCCAATCGATATTTTGATGGATAAATTTGAAAGTGGGGCTTATTCGAAAAAGGGGGCTGATGGTTGCTTGATGTGCCATAAGCGCTCTGAAAAAGTCATGGCCATCTTTGATGGCGTTCACGGTCAAGCGATGTCAAGCAATAGCCCAATGGCGGGTTTGCAATGTGAGGCATGTCATGGACCTCAAGGTAAGCATAGGGGCAAAAATGAACCAATGATAGATTTTGGTACAGACTCAGTTTTGACTGCTGATATGCAAAACTCTGTGTGTACTGCTTGTCATAATGACAATGCTCGAAGTGCATGGCATACCTCTGCTCATGCAGATCAAGACGTTGCTTGTGTCAGCTGTCATCAGGTGCATGCTGCCAAAGATCCTATTATGGTAAAAAACACACAAGCTGAAGTGTGTGCGAACTGTCATATCAAAGTAAATGCAGATACCCATAAACGTAGCCATCATCCAATTAATAATGGCTCAATGGTCTGTACTGATTGTCATAACCCGCATGGGTCAATGGGCGAGAGTGATCTTAAAGCCTTTAATGTTAATCAAACCTGTTTTGAGTGCCATGCCGAAAAACGTGGTCCTTTCCTTTGGGAGCACGCTCCGGTAATGGAGAACTGTGCCAACTGTCACAACGCTCATGGCAGCGTTAACAATGATCTTCTTAAATCACGTGTGCCTATGTTGTGTAAGCAATGTCATGCAGGAGATATCCATGCTTCCACTATGCCTGGTGATAATCAAAGCGTCCAAACAGCAGGCCAGGGATGTTTAAATTGTCATAGCCAAATACATGGTTCAAATCATACGTCTGGCAAGGCGCTACAGTTTTAAGGGGATTATCTTATGAAATTTAGATTAAATTTAGTTGCCATAGCGCTTGCCAGTGTTAGTACTGGAGCGATGGCATTTGATTTTGGTGTAACAGCGGCAAATGATGTTAACAATCGTGCTGATAGCTGGAAATGTAAGAACTGCGTTTCTAACAGCAGTGTTATTGGTCAGGTTGGAGTTGATTTAGGGGCATTAGATAGTGACGATGACTACGCCGCGAATAAACTGAAATACACAGACGGTTTAGCCGCTGGAGTGAACTCTGATCTGGTGATTAATAGTCGAGGTTATCGTACCGAAATCAAGGCTGATAATTTAGGTAGTCAGCAAGGTAACGGTAGCATCAAAACTGGCCGCCTCGGTAGTTGGGGTATCAAGGCAAGTTTTGATGAAAAAAATCAATACACAGCAGATAATGCACAAAGCGTTTGGACTAGTAATAATGGCCATTTTGTAGAAAATGATGACCTCGTGACTCAGTCATTATCTTTACAGCGCAAAAAGTATCAATTAGAAGCAAACTATACTCGCGACCGCTACGCGACCTATGTTAAATACGCGACGGAAGATAAAACGGGTAAGCTGCTTAGCAGTATGAGTAATGGTGGCATCATTGCGACTAACTTAGCTGCACCTGTAGATATGCGCACGCAAAATTTATCTGCGGGAGTGAACTTTAATGGCAATAATTGGTTCTCTGAAGTTAACTACAAAGGTAGTTGGTTTGATAATAATAACCATGCTTTGTCAATTGACAAAGATGCTTATCCTAGTGTGTCACAGGCGGCAGATAACCAAGCACATTTTGTGAGTGCGTTAGGTAATTACCGTTTTGATAAAACCTATCTCAGTGGCCGCCTTGTTAGCGGAAATATGAAGCAAGACAGTAACTTTATTACCTTAACAGGTATCCCAAACAGTGGGAATCAAGGTAATGTCGAAGTTGATATTCTTGATGCTAACTTTAAAGTGTCTAGCCTAATTGCTAAAGGGCTACGTTTGAATGCTTCTGTGGATTACTCTGATAGGGACAACACCACCGACATCCACGAGTACGAACAGTATAATTACAATTCGATGACCGGAGAATTGGTTGAGAATCGTATCTATGACACGACTCGAACGACTTACAAAGTGAGTGCTAGTTATAATCTTGCAACGGGTCAGCGTATTGAGGCAGGTTTTGACCGTACAGATACTGAACGTTCAAATCAAGATCGAGAAAAAACGGATGACAATATTTTTTGGGCGCAATGGCGTGCAAGTAATTTTGAAAAGTGGGATTTACGCTTAAAAGGCAGTTACTCGGACAAAGGTGGTTCATCGTTCTTATATGACGATGCAGTATCAGGTGACGAGAGTGAGTTAATGCGTAAGTATTATCTTGCAGATAAGAAAAGCTCAAAAGCTGAGGTATTTGTCACTCATACCCCATTGGATAATGTCTCAGTTAGCTTCAACGGCTATTACTCGCTAGATGATTATACTAATACTGATATTGGCCTCATTGAATCAGAAAACTACGGTTATGACTTAAGTGTAAACTGGCAAGTGACTGAAACCTTGAACCTAAATGGTGATGGCGGTTATCAATGGATTGATAATAATCAGGCTGGTGCACGTAATGATTATTCTAATTATTGGCAAGCTAATACCAACGAGCAGTTTGGCTTTATTGGTGTTGGATTTGATTACACAGGTTTAGCTGACTATGGCATAAGTATCGGTGGTAATTATAGCTATGCACTGTCTTTCAGCGACAGCGATATTGACAATAATGATGTATTTGGCGATTTTGAATCAACCAGTCATTATGCTTCGGTTTTTGTAGATTATGCATTGTCTAAAGCCATGACGGTCGGCTTACGTTATGAAATTGAACGTTACAAAGACAGTGACGATACGCAATTACCTGTTAATTACTATCCAGGAACTGGCCCTACTGGTATTAAAACCTTAGGGGAATTGAATCATGATTACACCGCTCATCTCGTGATGGCGACCTTTAGGTATCATTTTTAGTTGGTTTTAAAATACTAGCTAAATAGTCTTAGTTGCTATTACCAGTCTGTTTTTGAGGGTAATAGCAACTTTTTATAGCGGCTAACAGTAAACTAACAGCGCTTTAAGTACGCCTCTGTGACTGTCGTCGTAATCTATTATATTTCGGGGAAACCTTGGTTTGTGACTAGCTGTAACACCGTAAAGCCCTTACCGTCACACTCTTATAAAGATATTTTAGCTGCTTATATGTAAACAGCTTAGATACTGACTTTATTATGTTTTCATAGAACCAATACTCGTTATGCTACACGTAAACATCGGTTTAATAATGTCATCTGGGTCGAAATATCAGTTTGCCACTGTGGTAGGCTTTTTTGGTTAATTTCATGGACAAGGAAATCAGGCTTTATACGCTCAATAAGATTGGATAAGTCACACTGACTAAAGGCTTGGTGTGGGTCTAGTTTATTGATGTGTTGTAAAGATAAATCAAACTGTTGCCAGAATGGACTCTTTACTGACAGTGGAGCTCGCCACTGAGGCTTGTGAGCTGGGAGTATATTGCTGTTTAAATGAAGGGTACAAATCTCATGGTGTAAATCCAGCTGCAGCAAGCGTTGCTCAATAAAATCCAGAGCCTGCTGCTCATGGCTAAACTGTGTTTGGGTGGCCATCATATGGCCCGTATCGAAGCAAATGCCGCAGTTTTGATAATCAACACTGTGTCGTAATAGATCATACTCACAGCGGTTATCGAGGCGAAAGCTTTGCTGCCACCACATGTTTTCGAATAATAATTTCCCCTTAAATTTACTCTTGGCTAGTACTTGATTCAATAACAGGCTGCAGGCTTTAACTGTATCTTCATAAGTCCAAGGAAAGTGTTGTGAGATGAGGTTGTCGATATCACAATCCATAGGGTGAAATACCGCATAGGGTGCGCCTAATGCGTGCGCCAAGTCCAGTTGTTGAGTGAGGGTGTTGATGAGGTAGTCGGCATCAGTACCACCATAGAATTGTGCGACAGTGTCCCAATCACCAAAGATGTCCATTAACCGTTTGCTGTCGTTATAAAGTAACGGAGTCAGAATGGGAAAAGATTGCAGATGAAAGCCGCCACTTAAATGAGCTGGAATAGCATCCGCAGAGACAGTGCCATGCGGATATATTTCGAAACCATCAAGGTTCATTTGGCTTAACCAATCTTCAGCTTGTTGCCAGTTATCTAGCAGGTGACCTGGGTTTGGGGTCACTGTGAGGTTCGTCAGTTGCTTCATTATTGCTCCTTGCTGTTATGTGTCGAAAACTCATGTTCTACATAAGATGAGGTGATGTAGGTTTGTCACATATTGATCTGCCAAATAGCCAGAAACCTCCGTTATATTCAGAGGGGAGGTTTTTCAAGTTGTCCGTGAAGATGTCATAGCGTTGCGTGACGATAACGTTTATGACGTCCTCAATTTCCCGAGGAAAAGGCGATATGCCAAGATCGAGGTGGTGAGCAGGATGACCACTGGCGAATTCATGAAAAATAGGGTCGATAAAGTCAGGCCCAGTTTTAAACACTCTGACTTTGTTTCCTTGATTACTCCAATATCTGGCCATAGCAGCAACCAATGTAGTTTTACCACTATCACTACTTGGAGCTGTAACAAACAAAGCAGGGCAATGAGCTTGCATCTTATTCATTAGCTCCACCCCTCAATACCGTTAAATAGTGAATCGAGATCGAGCGACTCTTCAAGGCTATCGGCGAGTCGATTGAGGTTTTCCTCACGCAATGCTGACATATCTTGGGCTTTTTGCTGTTGGTAGCCTGCCCAGTTCAGTAGCGCATTACAGGCTTGTGGCTCATCGAATACGCCATGAAGATAAGTGCCTAATACTTGATTTTGTGGACAGACTGCACCATCAGGATAGCGATTATCCTCAGTGCCTAATGTGAAGGGTTGAGTCTCCTGTACATTACTGACTCCTGCATGGATCTCATAGCCTTTCACTGGATGAGTGTTGCCATTAAGCTGGAGTTCGCCATGGATCTGTTTAAGGGTTTTCGTTTTCTCAAGGGTGGTAGTGATGTTAAGGTATCCAAGTCCTTCGCTGCTGCCAGCTTGACCTTCGATACCATGGGGGTCATCAATGCTGTGGCCGAGCATTTGATAGCCGCCGCAAATGCCAATTAACTTGCCGCCAAATCGTAAATGACGGGCGATTTGCTTGTCCCAACCACGATCTCGCAATGCTTTCAAATCGCCGCGCACGCTCTTAGAACCGGGCAAGATAATTAAGTCGGCATTTGGTAGTTTATCGCCAGGTTTAACAAAGCAAAGGTCGACACCCGGGTGAAGCCTGAGGGCATCAAAATCCGTATGATTACTTATGCGTGGCAAACCCGGCACGACAACTTTAAAATGGCTATCGTCATCGAGTTGCTGTTGGTTGATAGCATCTTCCGCTTCAAGGTAGAGTCCGTGTAAATATGGGACAACACCGATTACCGGCACGCCAGTTTTCTCCGTCAACCAAGTAAGCCCACTTTCTAATAAGGTGATATCGCCTCTGAAGCGATTGATAATAAAACCCTTAACCAGTAATTTCTCTTCAGCAGAAAGCAGATCAAAAGTCCCATATAAATGAGCAAAGACGCCGCCTCGATCAATATCTGCCACAATAACAACAGGGGTTTGGGCCGCAACGGCAAAGCCCATATTGGCTATGTCTTGCTCACGCAGATTCACTTCAGCAGGACTGCCAGCGCCTTCAACCAGTCTAGCCTGCATACCTTGTCCCAGGGTTTCAAAACTTTCCAGCACTATCTCTAGCAGCTGCGGTTTAAAGTTGTGGTAATTGACGGCATTCATATCTTCAATTGCTTTACCACGAATGATCACCTGTGCACCTGTATCGGTATTGGGTTTTAGCAGTACTGGATTCATGTGTACGCTTAACGGAAGGTTACACGCTTGTGCCTGCACAGCTTGTGCGCGACCTATTTCGCCGCCGTCTGGCGTGACTGCGCTGTTAAGTGCCATATTTTGTGGTTTGAAAGGGGCGACTTTAATTCCTTTACGTGCCAGAACTCGACAAAGCCCTGCAACCATCAAGCTTTTACCAGCGTCGCTGGTAGTGCCTTGCACCATTAATTTGAATCCGCTCATGGGAGTTGTTCCATTAAAAAATTATTTTGGGCTTGTTTTTAAGCGTCAAAAATTGAATTGATAAATAAGCTGAGCACTTCGGGAAATATCGCTATTAAAGTCGCCCGCAATTTGCGTACCTTTTAATTACCAGTCCAGCCCTTGACGCGCTTTTAAGCCTTGATGGAACGCATGTTTTTCAGGTCTTACTTCACTGACCGTATCAGCGTACTCTTTGAGCTCACGATGGGCTGCTCGACCAGTGATAACCACTGACATTTCAGTTGGTCTTTGTTTCAGTGTGGTAATGATGTCGTCCAGTTCAATAAAGCCCCAAGTGATCATGTAAGTGAGTTCGTCTAATAGCACCAAATCTAAGCTAGGATCGGTAATGAATGATTTTGCTGCTTGCCATGCAATTTGTGCTGCTTGCTTATCAACTTCTTTATCTTCACTATTCCAGCTAAATCCTGTATTCATGGTATGAACTGGTACATTGAGTTGTTCAAGTAAGTTACGCTCACCGCATTCAAGATCGCCTTTAACAAACTGCACTGCCGCGACTTTTTGTTGGTGGCCTAGGGCTCTAAATAAGGTGCCAAATCCACCAGTGGTTTTACCTTTACCATTACCTGTTATCACTAATACTTGACCACGCTCTTCTTGGGCTTTTTCGATGGCCTGGTCAACATGCTCTTTGTGTTGTGCTTGTTTTTTAGGGTTATAGCTCATTATTATTCCTGATACTTTATTCTGGTATATTGATAGCGTTTGCTAGCCTGTTATCACAAGTTATGACTCAAATCCTATTTCCCACATTAGGCCACCGATTCGTTTTCAAGAAATGGTCGCTGGTATTCATTTACGGCCAGTTCAAGCGCCCTAATTATCGCAGGTTCGTTTATCCCTAATGTCTCAGCTAAAACCAGCAGGCCACCTAAGCCGCAGCCCTCTACTACTAGCCCTTGCTCATAGCACTGAAGGCAGCTCATATCAGAGCGTGAAAAATTGGTTGTGTGGGTGGTGATGACATCTTTGTCCCCAAGATGGGATAATACTTGTTTGCCATCGCCATTAAGTACCCACCGAGTGGTGTGGATTAGCACAGGGATGGCTAGAGAGTTGGTTTTTCTTGCCGCCAATAGCGGCGCTACGAACATCATGCCACCAGCAAAAGTTGGCATTGGTAGCTGTGTTGGCCACTGTTTAATTAGTTGGCTGACGGCCAGTTGAATTGGATCGTGAAACCGTGGGTTAGCTAATAAGCGCGTTTCATCAAAATTTTCGCCATCAACACGATATTGGCATTCAAGCTCATTGAGTAGTTGCTGCTTTATAGCTAATTTTTTAGGGTCGATAGTGCTTCCCGCGGGAGACAAATCCATACCAGTAAGTAAGCGTAACCACAGGGTAGAAAAGGTGGTGCCGCCAACTCCGCACTCAGACAAAATACTGATGCAGCCTCTTTGGGCTTGATCCACTAACGAGGGAATTAATGTCGTTTCAATTAACTCAGTGCTATCAATATTTCTGCCACCATGGTGTGATTGTACTAGCCAATCTTCTTGCATGGTGTGCGGCTGACTGACATTAAAGTTATAGCTATGAAATTCAATGTTATAACCATTGCTGGCTAATAACTTTAGTAGCCCTCGAGATAATACTGCCGGACTAATACCACCATTACTTAACAGCCCATCATATTTATCAGCCTCTTTGGACTGCAACTTTTTCAGAGGTAATACCGTGTTGGCTTGCCCATTGGCGATAATTTCACTGTCTCTGGTTGGGGTGAAATGCATTAAATCGGAACCTGCCCCAGCATCAGAAAGTTGATGTAAGCTCGGCAATTGAGTTGCTGCGCAGTTCAAAATGTTAAAACAGATAGTTTTCATTTTAGGCTTCCTTTGGCTGAGTGTCAGCGTGGTAGTTATGCAGTCCTGTCAATTG
Organism: Shewanella sp. 10N.286.52.B9; assembly: GCF_002873635.1. Taxonomy (NCBI): domain Bacteria; kingdom Pseudomonadati; phylum Pseudomonadota; class Gammaproteobacteria; order Alteromonadales; family Shewanellaceae; genus Shewanella; species Shewanella sp. 10N.286.52.B9. Next base: position 6,775 of record NZ_MCTY01000007.1, on the reverse strand, counting down.
CGGCCATAGCACCTTGTCATCATCAATAAAGGTATTGATTTGTAGTCGAGCTGCGTAGGAAACCATAAGATTGCTAAGGTGGGCATTGCAATATTGATGGCTGTGGCTATGAGAGGATAGAAACGCTTCAGAGAACTTGTCTATCGAATTTGAATGACATAATAGCCAATGCATAATGATGCGAATAACCCCTGAATGAGTCACAATTAATAAGTGTTGGCCTTGATATTGTCGACTGAGTAACTGAATTTGCTTTACTACTCGTTGCATTAATTGAATGCTTGATTCACCTTGAGGAGGCTGGCTTAAAAAGGGGTTTTGCCAAAATTTAGGGTAGTCAATATCAGTAGCCGCCCACAGCTGTTTAAGCGGCAGACCGTCCCATAAACCGAAGTCCATTTCTTGCCAGTCAGCACAGATAGTTATTGGTACGGCGCTTTCGTGAGCGAGTTGCTGGGCAAATGCGCTACAGCGCTCTAATGGTGAACTAATAATTCTATCAAAGCCTAAACCTATACTACTTTGACGTAGTTGTTGCCAGCCAAGGGCGGTTAATGGTGCATTGGTGCGACCCAGTAAGCAGTCGCTGAGTTGCGGCTGACCATGGCGTAATAAAGTGAACTTAGTGTTATTCATAACTGAGTTCTTTTGGCATTTTTAACGTGTTAGCAATTTTGCTTTGGCAGAAAGTCACCTTGTCAGCGATTTCGGCGATGATTTGGTGCATTTCGCCACTGGCATTAACGAACAGTTGGCTCATTTTATCTTCTGGAATCAAGCTTTGGCCACATTCAGTGCTAACCAGAACGCAATGCGATTGCATATTGGCCAGTGTTTTCGCAAGCTCCTCGATAGCTTGTTTTAGGCAATGTTGTGCCAACAGTTGGTTGGTTAACCACAGGGTTAAACAATCAATTATGATGGTTTGCTCTGGCTTGTCGTGTTTAATTAAGCTAGTGACTAAATCTACTGGCACTTCGAGAGTTTGCCAACTGTCAGGGCGCTGTTGTTTATGTAAGCGGATCCGCTCTTGCATAGATGCACTCGGGCGAGAGGTAGCGATATAGAGCACGGGTAATCGAGTTTGGCTGACTTCTAACTCTGCAAGGGACGACTTGCCACTGCGAGCACCACCTAAATAAAAACTAATCATAATGTTGCCGCTCTTTGATGACGTGCTAAGTCGATTTTCTGGCAAATGTTTATCATTCCTTGAAGTACACGGGGGCCTGTACGGTGAATGAGATCACCTTCTAAGGCGATCACTTGTCCATGCTTTACTGCGGGTAGCTCACTCCAAGTTTCCCAGCGGATTAACTCTTGATTACTGTTGCCGTGATAAATAGGTTTAAAGATCATTTCAGGCATTAATGAAACGACTTGTTCCATGTTGACCTGAGGGTAATCTGAGTGGGCATTTTCAAATATGTTTACCCCTCCGCATCCTGCAAAAATCTCATCCATCCATGAACTGGAGGTTGTCGTTAAAGGGTGAGGCCACACCTGATAAAAAATGCTGATGGGATCTTGATGCTGATATTGTTGACGAATCTCGTTTAGCTGCTGACTGAATTGCGCAGCTTGTTGCTGGCCAAGCTGTTGTTGTCCGGTTAGTTGACCTAATTCAATTAACCTTTTCGGTATATCAGCAAGCTCTGTGACACTGGTATCAATAACAGTAAACCCGAGGCTTTTAATGCGGCTAAGCATTCCCGATGACGTGCTTTCACTGTTGACTATGATGGCGTCGGGATTAAGCATCATTAGGGCTTCGTAATTAACAAAGTCGTAGCGACCAATACGTTTTATATCATTTGCAGCAGCAGGGTAGTCGGCATATTCCACTGTGCCAATAATTCTATCGCCTGCGTCAATACTGAACATCATTTCTACCGCATGGGGTGATAGCACAACGAATCTTTGCTGTGCGCTGTGGGCATATGAAGTAGTCAAGCAGACAAGAAATCCCGCGACAATTAAGCTTATGGGTTTAACGAAAATAGACATAATTAAGCCCTTTCCTTAATAACCATAGGTAGGCCTGCAATTGATACTATGACCTTATCGACACACTCAGCGATTGATTGGTGTAACCAACCTGATTGGTCGACAAATTCTCGACACAATGCCCCCATAGGGACAACACCTTGACCAACTTCATTACCAATAAGTACTATTTCTCCAGAAAGCGCTTTTATGGTATCGATGAGTTGACGCTTCATTACAGGGTATTGATTCGTAGATTGCTCAGCATCGTGTAGTAAAACATTAGATAACCATAGGGTTAAGCAATCAACCATTATGAGGTTGTCCGCTTGGCTGTGGCGCTGTAGGGTGCTAGCTAGTGCTAAATGGGATTCAACCGTTTGCCAATGGGGCGGACGGTTAGCCTGATGATGAGCGATGCGCTTTGCCATCGCACCATCCTTATTTTGCGCTGTAACAATAACAATGACTTCACCTTGCGTATTGCTTTGCCATTGGGAGGCATAGTTTTGCGCCATTTTACTTTTGCCAGAACGGGCTCCACCAATAATTAACTGCTTCATCTAGTACGACCTTTTTGGCGTTTAATAAGAAGAAAAATAAAGAAAGCACTCCCCATCATGGCGGTCATAACGCCAACAGGGAGCTCTTGGCTAGGTAAAATTACCCGCGAAAGAATATCGACAGAGACCATTAAAATGGCGCCCATCATGGCGGTAATAATGAGGCTAGCTGGGTGAGCTGCACCGACTAACATTCTTGAAATGTGAGGCACCATCAAGCCAACAAAGCCTATTCCTCCACAAGTTGCCACCAAAGATGAGGTAATTAATGCGGTTAGCATTAGCATGCCTAACCGTAATGGCAGTACTGCCACCCCTTGGGTGTGGGCGCTTTCATTGCCTGCCATTAATGCATGCAAAGGTCGCTGAAATTGGAAAACAATAATGCTACCAAGCACTACAATGATGCTGGGGTACAATAAGGTGGACCAAGTAGCATTAGCAAAGCTGCCTAAAGACCAAAACAAAACAGCTTGTATGGCTTGTTGATCGCTAAAATAAAGAATGAGGTTGGCGATAGATGAGAGCAAAAATGAGATTGCAACCCCAGACAATACAAGGGTTTCAACTTGCCCATCACGGGACATGACCATGACGACTGCTACTGCAATTAATGAACCTAAAAAGGCGCAAACAGGCAATGGTAGAAACATTATTCCGCCAGTTAACGCCAAAATAGCGCCTAATGCTGCCCCTGAACTAATACCAAACAGGTATGGGTCGGCAAGTGGATTACGAGTGACACATTGTAATACCGAGCCTGATATGGCTAGTCCTGCGCCGCAGAGCATCGCCATAATTGCCCTTGGCATACGTAACTCAATAATAATACGGTCAGAAATAGCTAAAGAACCTGTTGCAGCCTCTGATATGTCAGCGGCCCGAAGAATCGCGCCTATAACATCATTAAACTCAATATTTGCGGTACCAATAACAATGGCAAATACTGGACTAATGAGCACTAACGGAGTAAGAATAAATAGCAATTTTTTTGCATTAAACAGCCGCATATAAAGCCTCAGAATAATGGTATGTGATCCGAGGGTTCTCATTAGTTGGATGACGATCAATATGGGCATTTACGCCATAGATATGGCGAATATTATCTTCAGACATCACTGCTGAAGGCGGGCCATTTTTGACTAAACGACCTTCTTTGAGAAATAGCATTTGATCGCAAAAGGCGCTGGCTAAATTAAGGTCATGAATTGTGGCGATAACAGTAATATTTAACGATTTAATTAATGTGAGTACTTCGAGTTGGTAACGGATATCAAGGTGATTGGTAGGCTCATCAAGCAATAAAATTTCTGGCTTTTGTAATAGGGCTCTGCCAATCAGTAAGCGTTGTTTTTCTCCACCAGATAAGTGCTCGAAAATATGCTCGCCTTTATCTGACAAGTTAACTTGCTCAAGCACTTCATCAATGACCCGTTGCTCTTTTTTATAGTCAATAGCTTGCCACCATTTATGCTGGCTAACTAAGCCCGTTGCCAGTAATTGGCGGCAGGTGACAGAAAACCCTGATGGAGGGTGTTGCAGCACGACAGCAACTTTTGCTGAAAATTGACGACGAGAGATGTCATTAATATTGACCCCGTCAAGATAGATTTCGCCAGTTGATGGCTTTAGGTATTTATAAATACAGCGCAGTAATGTGGATTTACCAACACCATTAGGGCCTAAAATACCAATAGTCTCTCCTTTATTTACCTTGAAGTTCAGTTGTTGCAATACATTTTTATCAGCGCAACTCCAACTTAAGTTATTAACTGATAGGTGTTCTATTGTGTGGTTATTTACTGTCATTAGTATTCCACTTAGGCGTCAATAGCGCTGACGCCTAAGTCTTAGTTAGGACATAATTAGAAAGCTTGGTAACTCAAGCTCACAAAATATTCCATCCCTGGATTGTTGTAGTTGCTGACGGTCATATAGTCATCATCAAGTATGTTGTTGGTTTTCACACGTAGTTGCCATTTGTCGTTAAACCAATATCCCATGCTGACATCGACCCTATGGTAAGCATCAAGGTGTTGGCCGTAACCTGAATAGCGTTTGCCTTGATAGTGATAGCTTACGAGTAGGTCAAAGTGTTCCCATTGATAGCCCACACTATAATCAAACTCGTGCTCACTACGGCCAACAAGTTCTTCATCATTTTTAGTGTCTTTGGCATCTAAATAGGTGTACGAAATCCGGTGGTCTAATTGCCACAGCTTGGTATTTAACGATAACTCTAAGCCTTTTATCTTGGCTTCATTGATGTTGGCAGGTTTCCATATGTAACCATCTTCATCAATCGGTGCCCAAGCAATGAGGTTATTAATATCGTTTTGGAATAAGCTGATATAACCTTGAATAGCAGAGCCCCTATAATTAAGGGTTAATTCATAGCTTTCAGAGGTTTCGGAGGATAAATCTGGGTTTCCTGTTCCAGGCCAGTATAAGTCATTAAAAGTAGGTGCTTTAAAGCCTGTGCCTGTGCTTGCCGTTAAGCGCCATTGATCAGAAAAGTTATAGGCTGCACTTAAATTATAAGAAGTTTCATTGTCGATATTTTCAACGTCATCATATCGAACAGCCCCTTCAAATAGAACGTTATGCCATTGGTATTGAGCCAGCGCATAAATTCCCCAAACTTCTCGTTCATTGATAGCATAATCCCCATTTACGGACTCGTTATACCAATCCACTCCGCCGATAACCGTCAGTTCATTAGATGCTTTAAATTGGTTTGTCCAATTTATTTGATCGCGAGTTGTTTCGTATTTTTGTCTCGCGACATCCGGGTTATCACCGCGAAAATTGACATTTGAATCTTGAGATTGACCAATATTTAATTTACTCGTGAGTTGCTCGCCCTGATATTGGGTGCCAACATTCCACAAATAATTGTCAAAATCAGCTTGGTCAGTGCCGCCACTGGCGTAAATATCATCGTGTTCGCTATTACCAGTGTCATATTGTAGACTCCAGCTAATATCCCATTGGTCAGAGATATTTTGCAAACCCGCTACAGTTAATCCTATGCGGTCATAGCCATCATCATCAGCTTCTTCTGGAGCGCCATTATGGATATTATATCCATCTGAACGTTCACTGTTTACTGTGATAGTACTTTGACCATCACCATGTGCCACTCCCGCACCTACAGTGCCTCGTAGATAGTTATTACTACCTAACTCGGTACTGGCAAACCATTCACCACCATTAAGTTGGCGAGTAAATATTTGTATTACGCCGCCAATAGCATCACTGCCCCAAATAGAAGCTCTAGGGCCTTTTATGACTTCTATCCGCTCAATATTTTGTGGAGAAAGGGAGCCAAAATTGACAGCGTTTAGGGGGGCAGATCCAACCCTTAAACCATCAATAAGCACCAATGAATGCCCAGAGCTGGTGCCTCGTATACTCACTGAAGCCGTTTGTCCAGCCCCACCATTTCGAGTCACACTTAAACCTGGTAATGCTTCTAGAACATCAACTACTGATTTGGGATTAAGCACATCAATTTCTTCACGTTCAATGGTATTAATTACCGTAAGTTGTGAGTCTGGTGTGCTCTCAAAACGTGTTCCAGTGACCACGATTGTTTCATGCACTGGGACTGCAGGTGCTGCAGCATTTACACTGTAAGTTTGAAAAATAGCTAATGTGATAGCTGATAAACGCAGTTTAAAACTCATTATTGTTGCCTTGTTATGCTGAGTTTAAAATAGCGGGAGATGCGCTGCTTGTTAATAATTGAGTAACTAGTAGCGAATAGAAAAAATCCAATCTTTCTATGTCTCAAGAAACCCGCTTGAGTACATCGAACAATTAGGTCGGTCTCCTGGCTCACAGCATCTAGAAATACACCTTCCCGATATAAAGTCAGTGGTAAAAAGTATTTCGCTCTGTTTACAGTTGCAGGTACAGCTGTGGGGTCTCACCACATTCCCAAAAATAACACCCTAATTGTATTGATAGTGATAAAGCTTGTTCGCACAACTCATTGTTGTGAACTGTTACTTTACCCATCGATGATGTGGTGGAATATAATCAATTATTGGTAGTTGGAATGTGAAAATGGTCACAGGTTTATTTATATGGACTAAAGTGTGTGACTTTTAACAGTACTTTTGTGGTGAGACTTTATGGGGCGATTTTTCTTGCTTTAAATATGAGCTATTTTTACTTGTAATAAGATTTAGGTTGAAAATTAATTTTATAATATGTTTAAA
>NZ_MCTY01000006.1:0-47192 GCF_002873635.1 Shewanella sp. 10N.286.52.B9 | reverse complement strand
CCTTATTTTTATAATTAATATCAGCATATTGACTCATTAATAGGAAATTTAAATATTATGAAAATCAGCGCTCGTAATTCACTGGTTGGTAAAATCACCTCAATCGAAGAGGGTTCTGTAAACAATGAGGTGGTCATTGAACTTGCACCTGGAGTTGAGATCACATCAGTAGTCACTAAAAAATCTTGTCAGCAACTTGGCTTAACCGTGGGTGGCAATGCTTACGCTATTATTAAAGCCAGTAATGTTATGGTTGCTGTTGATTAATACCCTTTAGCATTTGGCTGTTACAGGTTTATTTAAAGTACATAAAAGTACCTATTCGCCCGCTTTAGCCAGCGCTATATGAGCGAAATGAACTTCCTTTTATTTCGCTCATATATCTATAAACATCAGCATCGGCAAACCACTCCAATGAGCAATTTTTCAGTTTTAGAATAAATAGCACACACCATAAAACATACTATGTAATCTGCTTTGATTGAGTCTAGCGGCAATTATTTATCTTAAACAGAGCCAGATACAGTCACTAAAGTGACTTTTTATTCCTCAAAACTCAGATTCTCCACCTGCAAATTCACAACATAAGCAGTGCAATTAAGCTAACAAAACCACCTTTACAATTAACATCAAGGGTTTAGCTTTTAATAACTTGTTAAATCAGCTCAACAAATGAACGACACTTGGCCTTTTAAGGCAATCCCCATGATATTTACCGCTAAGTTCCTCTATAATCAATATAACTAATAAATTAAAGCAAAATATTTATGCATATCTAATTGTGATATCTAATCACATTGTGTAACTCATTCAGTGCAAAACAAAAGGAGTTCCATGAATACTGTTTATTCTATTGGAGAGCTTGAATCTTTCCTCGTGGCAATTTTGGTACTATTCATTGGCCATACAATTAATCGACACGTACCTTCTTTCAGAAAATATAATATCCCAGAACCCATCGTGGGTGGACTTATCGTTGCAGGCGTAATCACCATATTACACTTCAACAAAATCAGTTTAGAATTTACTCTTTCAATGCAAAATACCTTGATGCTGATGTTTTTCAGTACCGTGGGGTTAGCGGCAAGTTATAAGCTATTAATGAAAGGCGGTACTAAGGTCATTGTCTTTTTAGGCATTGCATCTTTATATATCATTATTCAAAATGCGGTGGGCGTTAGCTTAGCCAGCGCTTTAGGGCTAGAGCCGATAATGGGCTTAATCGCTGGTTCAATTACCTTATCAGGTGGTCACGGCACGGGTGCTGCTTGGGCGCAAACCTTCCAAGACAACTATGGTATTAATACTTTAGAGTTTGCCATGGCAGCGGCCACCTTTGGTCTAGTCATGGGCGGTATTATTGGTGGTCCAGTTGCCCAGCGCCTTATCAATAAACATAATCTTGTTTCTTCATATGGTGTGGGTGGTAATCATCACGTAGATCATCCTGACTTAGTAACCTATGACCAATTAGAAATTGATCGCGTTACCGGTAAGAAAATTTTAGAAGTGCTATTCATTCTGCTGCTATGTGTGGCAGGGGCTAAGTGGTTCGGCAAATTTGTTAGCTCCATGGATATTGCATGGTTAAAAATGCCTGACTTTGTTTATGCCTTATTCTTTGGCGTGGTCATCACCAACGCCACTGAGTTGAGTCGCGGCTACAAAATCAACAGTGAATGTGTTGATATTTTAGGTACTGTGTCCTTGTCACTGTTTTTAGCAATGGCATTGATGAACCTAAAGCTGTGGGAAATATTTGATTTAGCGGTACCGCTATTAATCATCTTAGTGTCTCAAGCGGCTATTTTAGCGGTGTTTGCCTACTTTGTTACCTTTAGATTAATGGGCTCAAACTATGACGCTGCAGTGATGGCTGGTGGTCATTGTGGTTTTGGTATGGGCGCAACCCCAACTGCGGTAATGAACATGGGCGCATTAGTTTCACGTACAGGTCCGTCGCCACAAGCCTTTATGGTAGTGCCTATTGTAGGGGCATTCTTTATTGATATTGTGAATGCCATTATCTTGCAAGGCTATTTAAGCTTTATGGGCTAGCGCTTAATACGCGAGTTTAACCGCTCGCTTTAGGGCTTAGTTAAAGCTAAACACAGATACAAAAATGCCAGTCAGTGACTGGCATTTTTGTCTTAAAGAAAACCGAATCCGCGACTAAGCCGTTGCCTCTTGGGTTTCTTTACCTGCACAGTGACCACATTGATTAATCACAAAACCAGCTTCAGTTTCAGTTAAACGACCGTTGCTAATAAACAGTTCAACTAACTGTGCGGCGCTCATATCACTGGCACGACAAGTATGAAACTCTGCATTTTCACCAAATTCTGCTGCCATCAACGCCAGCCATTGTTGTTGTGGCTGCGGGGTATTTTGATCTTTCATCAATTTGATAACGTTACGACCATGAATTGATTTTGACATTAGAATTCCTCAACAGTTAAAAAGCTATTTTACGACACAATCACTATTCCACTATTGCGTTAGCTCATGGTTTAACAAAAATTAACCTACTGAATTATCATCTAGACGCTGATTGGCTATAGTGAGCCGCCCACGAGGCTGTTAAAGTAGTAACTAAGCAGCAATCTAATCAAGAAGTAGAGCAACATGGCAAAAAGTATCTCTCAAGAAACCCAAGCTGAAGCAATGAAAATGGCTAAGGCTACTCAAAAACCTTCACAAACCAAAGAACAGACCAAACTCATCGCTCAAGGTATTGAGAAAGGTATAGCTGAATATAAGAAGTTGCAGAAAGCCAAAGCTCGTGGGGCTGATAAACAGCGGAAACAGAATCTTAAAGCTAAAAACCAGCTCAACCATGATGTAGTTGAACAGCAGCAGCCGCCACAGTCTCAGAAGTCATATTTACCCTGGGTGTTGCTTATCGCCAGTTGGGTCGGATTTATTGCATCTCATGTCCTGCAAGCAAACTGATCATTCTTAGCTAAGGGGATAAGGCGCCCCATTTATTATTTTTGCCACAAAGCAAAACAGTCAGCATAGCTGACTGTTCTTAAATTAAATCTTGCTGCAAATTAGCTTACATTTTTAAGCTGACATCTGAAGTGATTTTAGTCGAGCACGCTAATACATACCCTGCGGCAATTTCTTCAGCTGTTAATGTCATGGTACTGCTAGATTCAGTAGTCCCTGAGGTCACCTGGCACTTACAGGCGCCGCACACACCACTTCGGCACGCTGCGATTATCGGTAGCCCTTCAGACTCTATGCCATCAAGTAAGGTTTGCTCAGCCGATAATGCAACTTTTTTATCCTTGATTGAAAGCATGAAGTTGCTAGTTGTAGCCGCAGTATTTGTGCTGCTTGGGGGTGATTTAACCGCGCCAGTAAAGCTTTCTTGATGGAAGTTTTTCATCTCGAAACCACTGGTTTCAATCCAGGATTTAACTGACACCATGTAAGGCTCTGGGCCACACACAAAAATGGTGCGAGTCATAAAATCAGGCACTAATGCTTGCAGCTTTTCAATATCGATACGGCCTAACATACGGCTGTCGTTGCCAGTATGATTAACGCCTTCAACAAGCTCATCTGCATTTTCAAGCAGGTAACTTAATTGAAATTGAGCACTGCGATAAGCCATCGCACCTAAGCTATCAGCAAAGATAATATCTTCATCTGTTCGAGCGCTGTGCACAAAGGCAATATCACTGCCTACTTTGGTATCGAGCAGCCAACGTGACATTGAATACATTGGGGTAATGCCACTGCCAGCACTTAAAAATAAATACTTTTCAGCCGCTATATCCACTAAGTTAAAGGCGCCATCTGGGCCGACTAAGGTGATGATATCGCCTTGATTAACCTTATCAGCTAAAAAGTTTGACACTTTGCCACCAGCAATGCGCTTCACCGTGACCACAATTGAATAAGGTCTAGATGGAGACGATGACATGGTATAACTGCGATAAACTATTTCGCCTTCAATCTCTAATTTGAAGGTAATAAATTGCCCCGGTTTGTAGTTAAACTTAACAGGGGTTAAACCTTGAAAACGAAAGCTCACTACATCATGGGTTTCATGCCATTTTTCAGTACAGCGCAATTGCACTTCACCACGTTGCCACTCATCAGCATTTAATAATAACTGATTTGCATTGATGGATTTTTTTGCTTCAGCAGTAGTTGTAACCTCAGCCGTTTTCTTTGCTGTGGCAGCCAATGCACCCGATATTGAAAAACTCGGCGCAGCGCTGACCTTAGCAACTGACTTTTTGTTGTCATCTTTTGTTGATTGGGCGGCTGATAACGCTGCTGAAAATGAAAATCCTGATGAACTCATATTGCACCTGTATGGGAAACCATGTGTTAGAAGTAGAAAGTAAAAAACAGACAATAAAAAGGTGATATAAGCGCTAAGCCTATATCACCCAATAACCACTATTTAAGCCGCATTAATCATCGCTTTAAGATCTGACTCAACATCAGTGGTGTTACGTAAACCAAATTGGTCTTCTAACACTTTTGCTAAGTTTTCAGTCAAAAACGCTGGCGGAGTTGGGCCTGTACGAATGTTTTTAACGCCCAGTGATAATAGTGTCAGTAACACCACAATCGCTTTTTGCTCAAACCAAGACAGTACCAAGCTTAAAGGCAGTTCATTGATATCACAGTCAAAAATATCTTTTAATGCTAAGGCTAACTGTATAGCAGAGTAAGCATCGTTACATTGACCCACATCTAATAAACGTGGAATACCATTAATATCGCCAAACTCAAGTTTGTTGAACTTGTACTTACCACACCCTAAGGTCAGGATAATGGTGTCATCAGGCACTGATTTAGCTAAGTCAGTAAAGTAGCTACGTTCAGATTTATCGCCGTCACAACCACCGATTAAGAAAAAGTGCTTAATAGACCCATTTTTCACGTTCTCAACTACTGTTGGTGCCGCTTCCATTAAGGCATTACGTGCAAAACCAATCGTAATCGCATGTGGGATTTCATCGTAGCTAAAACCTTCAAGCTCAAGGGCTTTGTCAATCACAGTGCTAAAGTCTTCACCTTCGATGTGAGCAACACCAGGCCAGCCAACAATACTACGGGTGAATATACGATCTGAATAATCGCCCACATTAGGGTCAATAATACAGTTTGAGGTCATCACAACAGCGCCTGGGAAAGTGCCAAATTCACGCTGTTGGTTCTGCCATGCGCTGCCGTAGTTACCCACTAAGTGTGGGAACTTTTTAAATGCAGGATAAGCTAATGCCGGTAACATTTCGCCATGGGTATAGACGTTAATGCCCTTACCTTGAGTTTGCTCTAAGATAAGTTCTAAATCTTTCATGTCATGACCTGACACTAAAATCGCCTTACCTTTAAATGATTTGGTGTTTACTTCAGTTGGCTCAGGGTGGCCAAATGCCGTCGTTTCACCCGCATCTAACATCGCCATTACGCGATAGTTTAATTGACCGATTTCCATTGCGGTAGCAAATAGCTTGTCGCCATCAACTGAGTCTTCGCCAAGGAATGACATGATTTGGTGAAATTCACCGGCCACATCGGCATCAGTTTGCTCAAGTACACGTGCATGCTCCATGTAAGCTGCTGCGCCTTTAAGGCCATATAAGCAAAGTAAACGTAAGCCCATGATGTCTTCATTAACATCGTCACCACGGTTTGGCAGTGCAACTGGAGCTTGTAGTAGCATTTCAGGCTGAGAAGCCGCTAAGTTAAATTCAGCTTGAGCTATCACTTCTTCAGCAGCAACGCCTTTTTCAGCGCAGGCTTGTTCGTATGCCGCTTTTAACTTGTTACGGTAAGTTTGCGCTTGATGTGCGTAATCAGCTAAACGTCCATCATCAAAGTTCACATTAGTTAATGTGGCAAAAAATGCCTTAGGAACAAAGGTATCAATCTCGGCATCGATGATATCGAACTGACGCGCCTTAACCGCATAAGCAGAAACGCCCTGCAACATGTAGATTAATAAATCTTGTAGATCTGACGTAGATGCTAACTTACCGCACATACCTTGAGAATAACTACAACCGTTGCCTGCTGGGGTTCTAACTGTTTGTTCGCATTGAATACAAAACATCACTTTGCTCCTGAATTTAATCATGCATAATATTTACATGTTTAGATGCAGTGTACTTAGATCAGCAAAAATCTAAACTGATTTTTACAATATTTAATCGATTTTATGATCTAGATCAGTTTCAGCATTCACTAATATTTAGCCCTATTCACATCGGTTTTATCAATAAAGGCATCATTTAATTAGTCATTTTGTAGTTCATTTAATCGCCAAAACCAAATTGAAAGCACAAAAAAACCAGCAAGTGATTGCTGGTTCTTTTCGTGTGTGTTTTGAGGCGTTATAAGCCTTAAAACTGATTACTGCGCCAATAGTACTGAGAAGCTTCGCTGCAGATTGTCAGGATCTTGTTTGCCAAATTTAACTAATAAATCATCTTTACCATCGGCATTGATATCGGTTGCCGACAGCATCGAACCTTCAACTGGAATGATCATATCCCATTGCTGAGATCGTTTACTAAAAGGCGCGCTACCTGCCTGACCCAAATAAATATCTAAGGTTTCATTATCATCAGACAACAATAACTCTTTATAACCATCGCCATTGATATCCGCTAAGGCCACGACAGGCTCACCACTTTGGCCAGAACTTAGGCTGAAGTTTAATTCAACTTCTTTACTGGCATTGGCCTTTTCACCAAATTTATTCGCACTATTCATTTTAAACACATGAACATCTTGATCAATACTGCCAGACAGCAAGGCGCTGACGATCTGCGAAATACTAATATCAAAACCTGACACAATCACCTCATCGACATTGTCATTATCAATATCATCAAAACGTAGCCCTGTTAAGGTACCTTCAGCTTTAATAATCGTCTCAGGTTCGCGGCCAAAAGCCACCAAGCCATCGTTATTACGTCCTAAGTAAATTTCATAGTCATTGGTACGATCAAACACCCCAGAGCTTTTGGTATATCTGACCACCAAGTCAGTAATCTCATCGCCATTCACATCACCAATACGCTCAACTTTACGGTATAGCAAATCACTTTGATCTAATGATTTGCCATAGGCATCACGCTTATTCCACCAATCAATACCACTGATGGGTTGACTCACCGAAATATATTCTGCGATCGCGGCGAACTGCCCTTGATCGTTTTGATAATACACTTCGAGCGAGCCCTCACCGACTTTGACAATATCATCGCGACCATCAAAGTTCATATCACTGTGATAAAGCGTAGCGCGGCTATATTCAGCGCCATTATTGGTCAGCTCAACTTGAGGCAGTAACGGCAGTGATTGTCGGATGAATTGAGTATTACCAGCACCGAGCAATACATGCATTTCTCTAAAGTCACTTATCAGTACATCAGCAATATCATCATTATTAATATCACTGACAAAATCACCACGAGAGATAAAATCAGCATGGCCTGTAACAGCTAATGAATTAATATCAGCAACGGCAACTAACTCACCAGAAAGCGGTTTTGCTGCAGTATCTGTTTGTTGGCTGGTAATTTGTTTAGGTGAAAGTGAAGCTGAAGGATCTTGCACTAGCATGTCATCAGCGGAGATCGCATCTGCTGGGAGCATACTCACATCTAGCTTGTTAATAGCGCTATTAGCCGTAACTGGGGCATAACGTAGTAATTGCTCTGCAGTGACGAAATACAGCTGTTGCAGCGCAAGCATGCTATCAGTATTAGAGTCGATTTCATTAATATCAAAGCTATAAATATCTTTGTTTAATAATACTTTATCTAGCATCACTAATTGCTTATCGACAATGCCGTATACAGCAAACCAGCGCTGATGTTCATCATCAACACCCAGTGCTAGTAACTCATTGCCCTCATTATCGAGTAAGTTAACGCTTAATACTGGATGAGTCAGTTCAAATTCGGTATCAACTGTAAAAGTGGTGAATTTTAGCTCTGTATCTGCAGCAAAAGCTGGATGGATAAAAGGTAAAATACAACAGCTTGCTACCAATAGCGCGCGGGTTAATTTATTCATCCTGAAAACATATCCTTAAACATTATCTTTAACTTATATAGTTAAGATAACCTTGATTGAATAAAGTTCATACAATGAAATTGTTACCACTTACGTATCGAGAACGATTCAAGCTGTAAAAGGAATAGGAATTGACTAACAACTTATCTTGCCAAGATCAAAGTGTCTGATAGGTTAGCTTTACTAGTTCTTCACCGTACTTACGCTCAAGTTTACGCACGATAAAGTGACCTCTTGCCATGTCTTGAAAATGATCGATAAATAAGGTGTTAATGATCGCCCCACCCGCAGCGCCTATGGCAGGTACAGCTTGAGCGGCCACCTTTTGAGTCACCTGCACGCCAAAGCGCTCTGCCACCACGGTCACTAATTTAACCATCATTGGCGCAGCTTCTTTACTAAAGCCTTTAGTGGCAACGTATTCAGCGGCTTCAGCAATTGAATTGGCTAACACGGTGCGCACCGCAAAGTAGCCTTTTTCAGCTTGATCGTCATCATTTGACTCCCCCCCTAGGGCAAAGACTTCTATGCAGGCCATTTTAGTGGCCACTTCATCGAGTTGCTCACCCTCACTGCGAGCAATATCGGCAATGGATCGCAACATGATGGTGGTTGAAATCGGTAGCTCTAATGCCAATGCGCTTAAGCCGAAAAAGCCCCCCACACCACCACTCACTGCAACACCGAGTTTGTGCCAACGATCAGAAGATTGCTCATGGGGGATGTTTTTCATGGTAAATAGCGCCGCATCCGAGGCTTTCATCAACGCCATTTCTGTGACTTTGCCAATACCATTACTGACACTTTTAGGCAGTAGCGCAAAACCTTGCTCAATGGGCGAGCCAATAAAATCTGTGATTTTGGCTGCTAAGCCGGGGTTTTCAAGTAACTGCTTAGCCTGCACTAATTGGGCATTATCTTCTACAGATAGACTCATGGCTTTCCCTTCTTTCACAGCCGCACGATTAACAACAGCGCTAATAGCTCACTAGATAATGGTGACTTTCTCAATCACTATCGCCGTTTTAGGCACATCGTCATGACCTGCTACCGTGGTTGTTTTAGCTTTTTCAATTTCTTTGACCACTTCAATACCGGCAACCACTCTGCCAAATACCGCATAACCCCAACCGCTGTTGGTGGTCGCTGTGTGGTCTAAAAAGCTATTATCAGCAGTATTAATAAAAAACTGCCCGGTGGCCGAATGCGGCGCATCGGTTCTTGCCATTGCTATGGTGCCGAGCGTGTTACTCAAGCCGCGATTAGCTTCATTAACGATTGGATCGCGAGTCGGTTTTTCTTTCATCTTGGCAGTAAAGCCACCACCTTGGATCATAAAGCCTTTGATCACCCGATGAAAAATAGTGTAATCATAAAAGCCATCCTGACAGTACTGTAAAAAATTCTTTGAGCTAACAGGGGCTTTTTCCATATCCAGTTCAATATGGATATCGCCAACATTGGTGGTAAAAATAACGGTCATGGGATCTCAATTTAACAACGAAAAGTTAAGCTGAATTATAGCGTTTATCCTATGCTTCAGGCTATAAATAAGCGTCATGCTTTAAGTCAGATAAAGTAAGCTTATTTACTGCTATTAAACAAATCCATTGCCGCTCGCGTCATTGCCCGCACACCGGTACTGATGGTTAACGGATAATCTGGGGCAAATTTGCTTGAATGCAATGATGGCAAGCTGTCACCGCTAGCAATACTGGCTTGATACACGCTTGGTGTAACCGCACCTAACCAAAATAAGGTAATCGGAATATTTTGCTCAGTTCGGCCATATAAGCCAAAATCTTCTCCGGCCATGACCTGCGGCGCTAGCACCACATTATCTTTTCCTAGTTCAGCTTCAATGCTGGCCTTAACTTGGGCAGCCAATGCTGGGTCATTATAAGTCGAAGGTATTTTTTCATCTTCATGCACATACACTTCAGGCATCAGTTCATCAGGTAAACCCGCACTAATCGCAATGCCCTTAGTGATACGTTTTATGGCAGCGATTTGCTGCTCACGTACTTCAGGGTTATATGATCGCAGAGTTAATTGCAGCTTCACTTCATTGGAAATAATATTATGTTTTGAGCCGCCATGAATTGAACCTACTGTGACCACGTTTGGCTCAAGGGGTGACACTTCACGGCTTGGAATGGTTTGCAATGCTAATACTGTGCGCGCCGCCAGAACCACAGGGTCTATGGTTAAATGGGGGTAAGCACCATGGCCACCTTTGCCTTTAATGCTGATATCCACCGAATCCACATTGGCCAATGCATAACCACTAATAGAGCCGACTTTACCAGCAGGAATAGATGCACTGACATGCAAACCTAACACCTTATCAGGAGTGGGAAACTCGCTAAATAAACCTTGCTTGAGCATGGCTTTTGCGCCGCCGCCCATTTCTTCTGCAGGCTGGGCTACCATCATCAAAGTGCCTTGCCAAGCTGACTTGTGCAACATCAATTGCTCGGCTGCGCCAATCATGCTGGTCATATGAATATCATGGCCACAGCCATGCATAATGCCCACAGTATTGTTATGTGCATCTTGGGTTGTCACTGTCGATGCATAAGCTTTGCCCGTTTGTTCAATAATAGGTAAAGCATCAATATCGGCGCGGATCATCACCGTAGGCCCGTCGCCATTTTTGAATATGCCCACCACGCCGTAGCCGCCATAATTATCAGTGACTTCAAAACCTAATTGCCGTAACTCTTTTGCCATTCTGGCACTGGTATTTTTCTCTTGATAGGACAGTTCAGGGTGTTGATGAAGGTGAGTATAAAGCTGTTCAAGTTGTGGTAATGCTTTGGTCACTGAATCATCAAGATCTACAGCGCGTAACGAGGTGGTGGTTATCGTTGCAGCTAAAGCCAGTGATATCGACAATGCTGTTGGTATGGCTGTTAAGCGTGCTGATAATGTCATGGTGTCTTCCTTGTTGACTGTTCATCTTGACTGCTAAAAGTCGTAGTCGCTGATAATTACTATTTATTATATTGAATTAATAACCTAGCATAGCCTTGGTCAATTTTATAATGTGTTGTAAACATTTAGCCGTTCAAAAAGGAAACATACTCGTGATGATGGAAACAGGTCGATTAGTTCGCTGGAATAGCAGTAAAGGCTTCGGTTTTATTGAGCCTGATGAAGGTGGCAAGGACGTGTTTATTCATATTTCAACCCTTAAACATATGGCGAGAAAGCCCATTCAAGGTGATCAAATTGCGTATATCGTAGCGCAGCAAGCTGACGGTAAAATTAAGGCGATCGAAGCCAACATTGAAGGCGTAGCAGTAAAAAGCGGCTCAACATCAACAGCTCAAAACCAGCAGAAAAAGCCAGGTTCACCTAAAAAACGAGGCCCGATCAAAATGCAAAAAGCCACCACGGCTTCTGGCACCATGAGCCGGATCATTATTATTCTGATCGTTATCGCCATCGGCCGCTTTGCTTATCAAGCTTACTATGACATCACTAATGCATCTGGAGCAGGTGCATCTGGAGCAGATGCACCAATCCAAGAACCAAGGAAATAAAAGTGACAATAATAATCGAAACTGAACGCCTAATCATTCGTGAATTTAATCTTGGCGATACAAAGGCTGTGCTTGAGTTTAATTCAGAGGAAGTCAACCGCTACACTGGCGATGCAGGCATGTGTAATAACATCGAAGATGCAAAAAACATTATTCAGGACATCTGGTTAGCAGAATACCAGAAATATGGTTTTGCTCGTTGGGCTGTAGAATTAAAAGCAACCAAACAAGTCATAGGCTTTTGTGGGTTTAAATATGATTTACGTATTAATGCAGTAGATATAGGCTATCGCTTACACCCAGATTTTTGGGGTAAGGGCTATGCCACAGAAGCTAACCTTGCCAGTATTGAGTATGCTAAGAAACATATGGATTTAGATATTATTTACGGCGAAGTCGTCAACCTTAATCTTGGCTCAGTCAACATCATTGAAAAGTTAGGTATGACGTTTATCAGACAATATGAAGACGAAGGTTTTACCCTGCTACGATACGCAATCTCGTTAAAAGGTAATCCGCTGCCAGCTGATTAATTGGATTCAAAGCACAAAAAAAGCGCCAACGACTTCTATTAGGGCGCCCTTTATCCATCCAACTCTTTATCGTTAGTTAAGGCTAAAAATACGCTGCCCAGCCGATAACAAAACCTTGGGAAGCTGTATCATATGAAAAGTTATCTTGGTGATAAAGTTGAGACACCCATTTATGTAACTTTTACTTACTTAGAAGTGTG
Source organism: Shewanella sp. 10N.286.52.B9 (assembly GCF_002873635.1). NCBI lineage: Bacteria > Pseudomonadati > Pseudomonadota > Gammaproteobacteria > Alteromonadales > Shewanellaceae > Shewanella > Shewanella sp. 10N.286.52.B9. Next base: position 34,853 of record NZ_MCTY01000006.1, on the reverse strand, counting down.
CCGCCCTAGCAGTCTGAGGCTAAAACACATATATTTGAGCTAGATATTGCGCTTTTAGGGATAAAATCATGCTGCAAACAACATGGCGAACGCTTTTTACTGCTTTTGTGTTGTTATCGATGTCGAGCCTAATGCCAACCGCCATGGCTGCGGACGATATCAATTTAAAAAAAGTTGCTGAAGCAGAAAAGCGCAGTGAAGCCATAGCCGAAGCTCAAGGTGGACTCACCCTCGCCCGAGATGGCGAAACTCCTTTATCAGCCCTCATTGAAATCGGTCGAGCGGTACAAGAAAACGACTGGGAAGCTGCCACTGAGTTTATTGATCTGCGTTACCTGCCCAAAGATATTAATCCCGAAGATGGTGCCGATTTACTGCGTAAACTGGCGATATTATGGAATAAACAAAACATCCTCGACCTTTCGCAGATCAGCGATCAACCAGAAGGACACCTTAACGATAAACTGCCAAGCTATCGTGATTTGTTAGGGGTACTAGAAACCAGTAAAGGCCCTGTTCCGGTCTATTTACAGCGAGTTCCAGACGGTAAAAAAGGCAAAATTTGGAAGATCTCTAACGCCACTATAGCCCAAGTTCCTGAGCTATGGGACGAATATGGCTACAGCCCGCAAATCGAAGCACTGGCTAACGTTTTACCGCAATTCACCATGTTCCATATGGAAAACTGGCAACTGCTGATCTTTATTCTGTGTATTTTCTTTGGTTGGATCGCCACCGGATTAATCAGCATTGCCGCCAAAACCATTGCCGCTAAATTTGAACATAAACTGGCTGGATTAACCCGTTTTTCAGGCAACAGCTTGCGCTGGTTTTTATATCTTTCGAGCTTGCAATATGTGGCGCTGTCATTAGGTTTATCGATTAGGGCACGTGTATGGTTTGATAACAGCACCTTGCTGTATATCGCCAACACCATTCTAATTTTAGGTTTAGTGGAATTGTATTCCGCAATAAAATCCAAGCAATTAAACGATCAAGATAAAAGCTACTCCGTGGCCTTACTCAGGCCTATGGTAGCAATATTAAAAATCGTCATTGTGGTGGTTATTGCCTTAATGTGGTTTGAAAGCTCAGGATACAACATGGCCACCATTTTAACCGGCCTAGGTGTCGGCAGTTTAGCCATTGCCTTGGCGGCGCAAAAACCATTAGAAAATGTCTTCGGCGCATTAACTTTATATGCTGCAAGACCAATAAAACCGGGGGATTTTTGCCGCTTTGGCACCACTATGGGCGTAGTTGAAGAAATTGGCTTACGCTCGACACGGATCAGAAAACTCGATCGCACCGTAGTGCATATCCCTAACTCGGTATTTTCATCCCAAGAGTTAGAAAACTTCTCTGTTATCGATCGTCGCCGCTATAAGCACGATCTGCGCATTAGCCTTGATACCAGTAAAGAGCAACTGCAAATGCTGTTAATGGAACTGCGAAAATTATTATTGTCACACCCCAGAGTGTTAGAGATTGCTCAGCGGGCGCGTTTTCTTGCCATTGAGCGTGATGCGTTTGTCGTCAACGTAAATGCCTATATCGATACCGGTGATATCAATGAATATTTTGGTATTGCTGAGGATTTAAACTTTCACTTACTGAATATTTTAAAGCAGTTAGACATTAAAATTGCCCCTATTGGTCAAAATGTCATGCTACAAAATGCCAGCAGCGCAGACGTCGAGGTACAACAACAAGCGGAGCAAACCATTAAACAATTAATCGAGGAAGATGCCTTACCTTTTCCCAATTACAGCGAAGCTACCCGTGATGAATTTAAAGGCACAGTGCCCTACCCACCTGTGGGCAGTGTCACTAAACCTAAAGATGTGATGAAATCACCAGAAGAAACTGACATTGAAGTAGAACTGAAAGGATAAGTTTTACATTCCAGTCGCCATTAAAAAGCCGAGAACATCTCGGCTTTTTACGTAATCGGAATAACTAAGCAACTCACCCATGGGTTAGTTTTTAAGGGGATGATCTTCAGGAAGTTGGCGACTGATCCACAAAATCAATTTATGCTTACGATTTGGGCCATCATCATTATCTTCAGCTAATGCTTGAATTAGCCCATCTTGCACCAATAAACGGTAAATACATTCCACTTTATCTTTTGGCGATATACCAACACCAAAGTTTTCAAAACCGCGACGTTTTGCATAACCCTCACCAATTTCCATTGCGAGTTTAAGCAATTTAGTATCGTTCTTACCTGGCTTCATATAAGCACTCTCGTTTGGGGCTTTACGCTAAAACTACGCTATTGGGGATAAAATTCAATCACTGCTGCGTAAAAACAGCAGCCAATAACTTGTTTTATTCTTAGTTGAGCAATTATCAATCGATTAGCTTATCACTTTAGCTATTAAGTAAAATTCTGGCACAATAGCTAGATTATGGTTTTATGAAGTGGCTACAACATCAAAAAGGGAAAGTAAGGGTTTAATGACGATAGATAAAGCAGTTATTAGCAAGATTACCACGGCATTAAAAGCTCAAAGTATAAGCGAGATTGAGGTAATTCAATCCCTATGGGGCGGTTATGGCGAACTATTTCGCGCTAAGCTTACTGGTAGCCAATATTCATCTGTTATCGTTAAACACATTAAACTGCCACAGCCAGAGTCGCATCCCAAGGGCTGGAATAGCGCCCTATCACATCAACGTAAACTCAAATCTTATCAAGTTGAAGCTAACTGGTATCAGCACTACGCTCAGCTATGTGGCAGTGGCAGTGATAATGATCGTCAAAGCGAAAACAGCGTGCCTCAATGTTTATACATTCAGCGCAGCGAACTAGAAACCTTACTGATCCTTGAAGACTTACATACTTTAGGTTTCGATCAAGTATTAACCCATGCCGATCACACAGCCATTTTGGCCAGCCTTAAATGGCTGGGGCATTTTCACGGCCAATTTATGGCTAATCAATTTACAACTAGCCAGCCATCAACCGTGAATACCACCGACCTATGGCCCACAGGCAGCTACTGGCATTTAGATACTCGCCCCGATGAATTACAGGCACTCAGCGATCAGCCGTTAAAAATGGCAGCCAATACAATCGATCGCGCTTTAAAACAGACGCCATACCAAACAATAATCCACGGCGATGCCAAACTCGCTAACTTTTGTTTTAATACTCACCACGACAAAGCTGCTGCGGTGGACTTTCAATATGTGGGCCAAGGTTGCGGCATGAAAGATGTGATTTTACTGCTAAGCAGTACGCTGACATTTACTGAACCACATAAACTAATCGAGCAATATTTGGATTACTATTTTAGTCAGCTCGCCAGCAGCATTAATCTCCATCAGCCAGATATTAATCCTAAAGAGGTTGAACAAACTTGGCGCCCTTTGTATTGCATAGCATGGGCCGATTTTCAGCGCTTTATTAAAGGCTGGAGCCCAAAGCATGTCAAAATAAACGCTTATACAGAAATGTTAACCGCACAGGCCTTAAGCCAGCTAACGACATCATCAAAGTAGCCAAACCTACTAGTGACTTTTTAAGGACAATATCGACAACGACTATCTAGATAACAACGGTTTTATTAACAAGCATAGCGACAAAAGACATAGCGATAAAAACTAGCCTCGCAAAATCTACAGAATAAAAGCCAAGCAAAATCGCCTGACAAAGATATCCACTCTGTTTGCTTGGCGATCGCTTACAAAAACAACCATTTATTGATATAACTAATGTCTAATGTACTAATTTTGCATATCAAAATCTTGTCGTTTTTTAACTCACGACATTGAAAAATAGCTGATATTCAATGGATTGTAATAATGAGCAAAGATATATTTTTCTTTGGTGACTGGCAGGTTGACCCTAATAGTAACTCCCTTAGACAAGGTAAAAAAACCAAACAACTTGAGCCTAAGGCAATGGATGTTTTATTGCTGTTATGTCAACAGCAAGGCGAGGTACTCAGCAGTGATGACATTGTCAATCAATGCTGGCCAGAAGCCGATATTGGCGATAATCCACTGCATAAAGTCATTAACCAATTACGCCGCGCATTGGGCGATAAAGCCACTGAACCCAGCTATATTGAAACCATTCGCAAGCGCGGCTATCGCACTCTTGCTAAGGTAAATTTCCCCATTGACCATCAAACTCAGCAGCACTAACGAAACTCACTTAGCATTGTTTATTGATCGCTTAGAAGTCTTTCTGTCATCGCCGATCTTTACAGATGATCAACGTTATGCATTTATTGAGGTCTTAGAAAAACTGGCCAACTCTTCTGTGGTATTGATTATCAGTGCTTGTCGTAATGAGTTTTACCCATTACTAGTGACTTATCCCAGTTTAATGGCGGGTAAAGGTAAAGGGGCTCATTTTGATTTAGCGCCGCCTTCGCGTAATGAATTACTGCAAATGATCCGCCTGCCAGCAATTGCAGCCAATTTAAGCTGGAGTGTCGATCCTGAAACAGCCATGCCGCTAGATGAAATACTCTGTACAGAGGCCGCCAGTAATCCTGATGCATTACCTATGTTGCAATACATGTTGCAAGCGCTATACCTGCAACGCAGTAAAGACAATCAATTATTGTTTAGTGTTTACCAACAATTAGGCGGTATCGAAGGCGCAATAGGTAAAAATGCCGATGAAGCCATGGCGCAATTAACTGACTCACAGCAAGCCTGCTTACCCCAAGTATTGTCCCTATTGGTAACACTGCGAGAGGATGAAACCTCCATCACTAGCCGCACTGCAACCTGGTCACAACTGCAAAGCAAAGAACAGCACACATTGACCCAAGCTATGGTCAATAGCCGCTTATTTGTGTCCCACCTGCAAAATGGTCAAGCCTGTTTTAGCATTGCTCACGAAGCATTATTAAGGCGCTGGCCACGGGCAACCGCCTGGATTAACGAACACAATGATAGCCTGCGAATAAAAAGTCGCTTACATCATCTGACTAAACGCTGGCTGGCAGAAAATAAGCATAAAGCCTATTTGCTAGCAGAAGGAAAACCGCTAAAAGAAGCCCAAGCACTTAAACATAACCCGTTGTTTGCTCAAGATCTAACACCACAAGAGTTGGCATTAATCAGCGCCTCCAATAACCATGAAAAACGTCAACGCTGGCAAAAAACCTTCACCATCTCTTTGCTACTGGTACTGACACTGACCTCTATTGTTGCCAGTGTAAAAAGCTTTGAAGCCGAGAAAATGGCCCAAGATAAACGCATAGCCGCAGAAAACTTACTGGGATTCATGGTCGGTGATTTCACCGATAAAATGCGCGGCATTGGCCGGATGGATTTACTCGATGGCATCAGTAATAAAGCCTTAGAATATTTTACTGAGGCATCATCCCCCAATGATGACAGCTTAAGTTTTGCAGCACGGTTTCAGCATGCGCAAACGCTAGAGGCCATAGGCGAAGTGGCTTACTCGCGCGGTAAAGTCGACGAAGCCAAGCAAGCACTGCTGTCATCTCGCACCAAGCTGCTGGTAATGCTTGATGAACAATCACAAGATTTAGATATTCTTAAAACACTGGGCGCCAATGCTTTTTGGCTGGGGCAATTAGATTATGACATAAGTGATTGGGCTGCTACTGCGCTGTGGTTTAAGCAATATCTTAGTTACAGCCAAATGATGTATGACTTAGCTCCTGAAAATACCGAAGCCTTAATGGAGCTATCTTACGCTCATAACTCCTTAGGTTCAGTGTCACAAAAACTGCAAGATTTCATCCAAGCAAAAAATTATTTTGAGCTCTCGTTACAGCGTTATGCTTTCGTACTGGTTAATAGTGGCCATTCGCAGGCCAAGCCGCACAGTTCAAAGCATTGGTAACCAAAGGATAATTGTTATAGCTTTATGCTTTCATGATAATGACCATTTGCAGCCAAACCACACATTTCATCATAAGCTGTTTGATATACCACATTAGCCCTGGAATAATAATGGCTTCGCAGCAGCGTCTTAGCCTCTGCGAGTGAATTAACTACTGTGCAAGCGCTGCCTGCTGTCAGTCCTGAAAAGTTATTATCCGCATCCACTACGCCCACCAGATAGTGAGTCGAATCTGCCACACCGATGATCGTTGGCTGACTGTCGTTATACACAGACTGCTCGAAGGTATTCAGCCCATGTTGACTCGTATCTCTTGGGTTATTAACGGCTTTATTTATACTAGGCATAGTGGTTCCTCGGATGTAATAACTGATGCTTAAAATCAAGCTTCATTAACTGCAGCGACTAACTGCGGCAATTTAAGACTTAATGACTGCTCTCAGCACTGAGTTGTTAAATAAATTACGTTCAATGTCCAAAAATTGTTCACTACAATGACTACAGCCACAGTCACAATCCCTTTTTCACCCACACTTAAAAGTGAAATTGTTACTGAAATGTTTACAACAATAGCCAATATATATCCCGCCCCGTAGCACTTGAAAGCGATTCCCTTCCCAAAGTGGCTCCCACACACATAAGTAATTTGTATAATTTCTAATTTACTGAAAATATTGAATAAATTATGGCAACCTAATATATAAATTTAACGAAACCATGAATTAATAGTCACTTATTTAGCGATTAAACAACCTGTTAACTCGGTCACATTAACAAGCTAAATACCTTTAGGTAACAACCAAAACAGAATCATTACTTGATTTAGATCAAGGTCTAATTAAAACCCTAAGTTAGAGTAAAGACTCTAAAGTAGAGTTATTGCTCTAACTTTGGATGTTGAAGATCTATTCGAATAAGAACTAAACAAAAACGTGAATTTTTTTGAACATAGCTCCATCAGTTAGGAGCTATAGATTGCTAAATAACATGCTCTCGGAGGCATTATGGACATCCCAGTCTGGCAATATTTCGTATCAATGACAGGTTATATTGTTTTATTACTCGTTTTGGTTGAAGGTATGCGCCGAACACCAAGATTAACCGCCGCTTTTTGGCTACTTTCATTAGTGACAGCCCCACTATGGGCAGATCAACTTGACGGATGGTTCCGTTGGGTTAAGACGGTCAGTGTATTAATCCCCACTGCAATTGTTGTTGGTGGTGCCCGTATCGCGTGGCTATATCATCAAAACCCACACAAGGTGCTGGCGTTTTTCCGCGGCGACTGGGTGTTAAAATTTCTATATGCAGTTTTAGTGTTAAACATTGCAGAAGCCACATTAAAAGACTTTGCTACAGCAAACTACTTTAACGCAATCTGTGGTGTCATTCTTTGTGTCACTATTCCTTTCCCACGCTACAAAAATGGTAAACGTGTCTATTGGGTTATCGGTAAAGACAAACCAAACGACTTACTGTTTTATTCCACAGCGGCATGGAACTTCCTCTATACCACCTGGAACCTAGCCTTTGTATTCGGTGAGAGCCCTGCGTTCTTCGCAAGTTCATTCTGTATCTTGATGGCGGCAGAGCTATACCCATTAATCAAAGGTCGACCAGAGCTTTACGTAATCGCGCGTGTTTACACCTTGGCATTCCACCTACTGATCCGCGCTAACAGCGACGTGTTTGTACCACTAATGGATTCAAGCAGCTGGGCCAACGATAACGTGCTGTATTACTGGGGCGTCATCAACCTTGCTTTACACGTTCCTTTCGCAATTTGGTACTTCACCATGCAGAAGAAAAATGGTGAACCACCATTTGGTGAAAAGTCTCCACCACCATTAGTCAGCGAATTAGAAGATGATCAAACGGCTCAAGATAAGAAATTAGCAACAGCCTAATCACCTCCAACCGAATACCACATCGGTATTCGGTTAATACAACACGAGACGTTGTTATGAAACATAAACTAATAACACTATTTAGCGCGGTTTTTGCGTTAATGATGGTAAGCATCACCAGCGTAGCTAACGCTGATGACGCCATTAATCATCAAGTAGAAACTCAGCCGCTACCAGGGCAAATATGGCAAGGCACCAGAGACGGCAAACCCGGCGAAGGTAGCTTGTTTTATCGAATGGAATTTGCTGAAAACAATCTTGTCAGTGTCACTAAACAATCTGGCGGCTTTAATAAAGTCGAAACCCAGCGTTGGCAGCAAACTGCCACAGGTGTGGTGATTAGCAGCCAAGCGGGTGATGAGATTAATGACTTTGATGGGGCAACATTAACTTACGTTGACAGTGAAGAAATCCGCTTCACCTTAGCAGACGATGGCTTCAACATTCACAAATGGTATGAATACCGCGCTTATGGGCATGTATTACTGGTGCTATTTGGCTTAATTGCATTAAACGAAATGTGCCGACGCTACAAATGGAGTAACTACGTTTTTTGGTTCATCTTACCCATAGCGCTTATTCCACTGTGGTCAAGCTATGAGATCACCTACTGGTTCAAATGGGTAAAACTGTACTCAGTTGTTGGTGCTGCAGCCTTATTTACCTTAATCCGCTTTACCAAAGTCGGTGATATGAAATGGGCAAAATTCGGCGCTGCTGCATTCCTCGCGATTAATATTTCAGAAGCGGTAATGCAAGACTTCAGTATGGGTAATCTTGCCAATATCCTCAATGCAACTGGTGGTGTGCTATCTATTATCACCCTTGCAGGTTGGGCGAAAATTTTCTCAGACAAAAGTAAGCAGCAAGACATGATTTGGCCAGCAATGACCACATTTTGGATTATCGCCTACGACGTTTGGAATATTGTGTTCGTTTACCTCAATTTCCCAGGCTCTGCGACGGCGCAAATGATGGTGCTAATCGCAGCAACATTACCAGCGCTATTCATTAAAAAAGGCACTTGGTTACAGGCTCGAGCATTCACTTTAGCAGGCTCGTTCATGTACTACTTCAGCTGCCCATTCATGTACGAAAGTAACGTGGTTCCACTACCACGCAATGATGAACTCATGCTGGCAGCAGGTGCAGCTAGTTTCATCATTAATGCTGCTTATGCTTATGTATTCTTTAGTAAAAAATATACCAACACCCGTTTAATGGCAGGTTCATACCAAGCCCAATAAAACGTGAAGAAGTAATGGGTACTGGCGCAACCTATCGCCAGTACCACGAGGATTAGTCCTCAGAAATTTATAACGCTAATGATAAAAACTAATTAAAAACTAATTACAAAATAATGGAGTTACCATGAAAACACGCATTCTAAGTATGGCAATACTCGCTTCAATGACTTCTGGTTTAACTTATGCTGCTGACACAGAAGCAGATATTGATATGTCTAATCCAACTGATGTTTACACCTCTATTGGCGCATCATACGGCAGTGAAGGCATGAACATTAAAGGCCAATTAATGCTGTCGGAAAAAACCGCTGATTCAGGTCAAAAGAGTGGGGTTATTTTCGAAGCTAAAAATATCTTTAACGAGGGTGATAAAAGCCCTAAATTTACTGGGATGATAGAGCATCCTGATTACGGCCTTGTACCAACATTTAATGATGAAACCAGCAAGCGTTCGTACCGTTTACGTTATGGCACTATCAACACCACAAACGGCACCGGCTGGTCTATTGACGCCATCCTAGCTGACCATCCTTTTTATGGCAGTATGGCAGTGGTGCAAGCGGGTCCTGTGATGACGATTCCGGTTACTGATAACTTCTATATTTGGCCAATTTTATATGCCGGTGCTGTGGTCGTTGGCGATAACATGCAAGATATTACAGCTACAGACATCCCGGTAACCAGCAGTGGCATTGATGTTCCATCACTCATTTTAACCGGTATGGTTTATGCCCGTTATGCCTTTAATGATAACTGGTGGATGCTATTAAGCGCTTCTTATACCGAAGAAATGCAAGGCAAGTCATGGAGCGATGACATCATGGATGGCGGCTTACAAATGGCAAGCTTTAGCGGTGAATTATCTTTGGCATATCAAATGAACAAACGCCAAAACGTGCGAGTGAACTATAAAACAGACAATAGTGATAGCACTGATGATAGCTATTGGATTGAATATAACCACGCATTCTAGCCAGTGTATTTTTAACTAATAGCCACTAATGCTCTTTCGCTGCTAAATACCAAACTGTTTCAGTATTGGCAGCGCTTTTTAATCCTTAATGGAGGATGACATGATTAAACGCATTATTACCGCAACGAGCTTAATGTTCGTGTGTGCCAGCGCCTCAGCTGCCGTTGATATTTCAGGTGTCAGTGTGCCTGAAAACGTGACTTTAAATAACAGCACTATGGTGTTAAACGGCGCCGGAGTTCGGAGTAAATTTTTTATCGACTTATATGTCGGTTCTTTGTTTACCACCAGCACCAGTACCCAAGCACAACAGGTGATTGATAGCGACTCCCCAACTGCGATTCGGCTTAATATTACCTCAGATATGATCACCTCAGAAAAAATGATCGATGCCTTAAATGAAGGCTTTGATCGGGCAACAAACGGCAAAACGGAGCCGATTGCCGCCAGTATTGAATCCTTGATCAACTCTTTTTCTGATCCCATTAAGTCAGGCGATCAATTCACCTTAATGAGCGTGCCCGGTGAAGGTGTGATTAGTTACAAAAATGGCCAGCAATTGGCTGTCACTCCAGGTGAAGACTTCCGTAAAGCGGTGCTCAGTGTCTGGTTAGGCAAAAAGCCAACCGATAAAGGCCTAAAAAAATCGATGCTAAAAGGTTGATCTAAAACAATAAAAGTGACGATAACCATGGTCTAAGGCGATAACTGTTTGCCGCTGTCACCTTAGCCATGGTAAATCTAGAACAAATTTTAATAAATCAATAAAAAACAATAATTTAGATTTTAATTATTTAGTTTAGGCTAAGGTAAGTATTCGGTTTTTTATCCCCTAGGCCTTTTCTACTTTGTATTATAAGAGGCAACTTTATGACTCCTTTGGCAATGTGGCGTGCTGCTTTTTTCCCGACCAATAATACCTGGAATGACACTCAACTCAGGTATGTGGAAGTCATTCTATTTTTCTCACTTTTATCACTATTTACCGGCCTTTACAGTTTGTTTAAATGGCTGCAATTTGATCATAGTTTATTGATCTACACCTCTATATTTTTAATTATTGCCGAGATAAGTGCAGGCTTAATTTTGCGCTTGGCAAAAATGCCGACCCTCGCGCTTAATGTCGGTTTCCTTGGTATGGCTCTACATGCACTGAACCTTATTTATCAGGACGGTGGTGTGCTCAATTCAAGTCAGAGCCTATGGTTAACGGTATTACTGATCGCCTTCTTTTTAACTGCAGGTATTTTAATGGCGACGATTTGGAGTGCGCTGGTGATCGCAGCGTCATCTTGGATGCTAATGTTAGAGTTACAAGGGGTGAGCATTCCGGTTATGGAACTGTCTGATACGGCATACATGACAGAGGCTTGGTCTGGTTTATTAATGCCACTGATTATAATTGTTATCGCCCAAGCCTTTACCGCCAAGCAACGTAATAAAGCCATTGAGCATGCTGAAAAATCTCAGCATCAAACAGAAAAAGTCGCAAATGATGCAGAGCAAAGCGCCCAGCAATTATCGTCGATTTTACATCGCGCGGGTGACAATGCGGTGCAACTGTCTAGCATGGCTGAGGTACTTGAAACACAATCTGAAGACTTGCATCATCAAGTGGATGATTTAAATCAAAACTGCCAATCTCAGGCCAGCGCCGCTGAAGAAATGAACCAACAGCTTAGCCGGATGACTCAAGATGTTGAGCAGTCAGAATCATTTGTGGTCGATTTACGTAATCGCAGCCAACTTATCAATGATCAGGCTCAGCTAAGTGCCTCATCACTGGCGGCTACTACAGAAGCTATCAGCAAAATTTTAGTCAGTAATAAAGAAATTATGTCAGTGGCAGATTTAATTACCTCGGTGGCAGACCAAACCAACTTATTGGCACTCAATGCTGCCATTGAAGCGGCTCGCGCTGGTGAGCATGGGCGCGGTTTTGCAGTAGTGGCTGAACAAGTGCGCGAGCTGTCAGCTAAGAGTAATACCTCTGCAGTCGAAATTCGCAGCCTGTTAGATCGTAGCCAAAAAGAAGTGCTGCACGGCCAAAGTGTCATTGAGCAATCCAGTAATGAGCTCACCAGTATTATCGCTAAGGTCGCAGAGACCCTCAGTGATATCAATCAACTTGCCGATACCATGGTGCATCAAGTTCAGGCAGTTCAAGAACTTAATACTGCCAGCGCCGAAGTTGCTAGCAGTGTTGTTAAAACTCATCAAGTATCAGAGTCTGTTGCCAACCAAGGCGAGAAGCTTACCCACCAGGTTGAAACGCTAAAAAGGTTAGCAACTGATTTGAATATGGCAGTCAGTAGCTAGTATTGCCAAGCTGTAAATGCGAACCCTAACAAAGAGCGCTAACAAAGAACACTCGAAATTAGCACTCGTTCAAATATAAACCAGTTAAACAGCCTGTTGATAAAACTGTGATACAGATCTCTTGAGCACATGGGTAACATCACGCATGCTGTCAGTCCTTTTTGTTAAACTTTTTAATCGCTTAGCAAAAAGATCCGTTCGGATGAAGGTAGCAGGAGAGTGGGGAGCAACCCCACACCGACGAGGCAAGTTTGTTGGATGGTATTGATATCATTTAATAAACCACTCTTTCAGGTGCCACTTAGTGGTGAGGACTGTTACTGGACGAGCCTCTGGAGAGACTGTAAGCATTAGTGGTTCGCAGCTTAATGTCATTACAGCGCCGAAGGCGAAAGTGGCAGTTGAATTAATTCAACTGCCGCGAAACGCTCAGGCAAAAGGACAGAGGAGAGGATGACTGTATTCATTTATGGTCACTGTCGTTTTCTGCTGTGCCTAATGTCATCAATCATGATGAACACCTGCGTGAGCTGTATTCCTCAGTACCACAAATCCAGCCATTTCTTTTCCTCCTCCATATTAATTTTGTTGTTTAATATTCGAGGAATACCATGAATTTTCACGCGCTTTTAGCCGATATCAATGCCATTGTTTGGGGCCCTATAACCCTATGCTTACTGATCGGCACCGGGCTATATCTCACCATTCGCCTAAAATTACTCCAAGTCCTTAAGCTGCCACTGGCCTTAAGCTTATTATTTAAACCTGCTAGCGGCAAAGGCGACTTATCTTCCTTCGCGGCCTTATGTACAGCGCTATCTGCCACTATCGGTACTGGTAATATTGTCGGCGTCGCCACCGCGATTAAAATCGGTGGGCCGGGCGCCCTTTTCTGGATGTGGCTAGCAGCCTTCTTTGGAATGGCAACCAAATATGCTGAATGTATGCTGGCAGTAAAGTATCGCACCACCGATGCCAGAGGTAATATTGCTGGCGGGCCAATGTACTACATTGAGCGTGGTCTCGGCTTAAAGTGGCTAGCCAATATTTTTGCTATTTTTGGTGTCGGCGTAGCCTTTTTCGGTATCGGTACTTTCGCCCAAGTGAATGCCATTAGCGATGCCATGACCATTGCCTTTGATGTGCCGACTTGGGTTACCGCCCTCGTACTCACCACCCTTGTCGCTGCGGTGACGATCGGCGGCGTTAAACGCATTGCCAATGTGGCGCAAAAGTTAGTACCTACTATGGCGCTAGGTTATGTATTGGCCTGTTTGTGGATTTTATTTAGCTTTTCTGAGCAAATCATTCCGGCCATTGAATTAGTATTACACTCAGCCTTCGCCCCTATTGCTGCAGCAGGCGGTTTCTTAGGCGCAACGGTGGCGCAAGCCATTCAAATTGGTATCGCCCGCGGGGTATTCTCTAATGAATCGGGTTTAGGGAGTGCGCCCATTGCGGCCGCTGCCGCTAAAACTAAAGAACCGGTCGAGCAAGGCTTAGTCAGCATGACCGGCACCTTTTTTGACACTATTTTGATTTGTACCATGACAGGCTTAGTGCTGATTATCACCGGTGTGTGGAATGGCGATACTGCTGGCGCAGCAATGACCAGTGCAGCCTTTGCCTCTGGCGGCTCAGTGATTGTCGGCCAGTATGTGGTGACCATTGCTCTAGTGTGTTTTGCCTTTACCACCATTCTAGGTTGGCATTATTACGGCGAGCGTTGTTGGTACTACCTAACCAGCAAACGCTTAGGTGAACAAGGTATTAAACTATATCAGTTTATCTTTTTAACTTTGATTGCCGGCGGCGCGTTTATTCAACTAGACCTTATTTGGATGCTGGCCGATACCGTTAATGGCTTAATGATTATTCCGAACTTGATCGGGATTATTGGTTTAAGACACATTATTTTAGCCGAAACCAACAAGTACTTTGCTAAACAGCTAGGTAAACATGCCTCTTACAATGCACTGGACTCAGCAGTTAAGTAACGAGGTTTACTGAAATACCTTAAGCCCTTTTTTAATGTTTAAAAACAGGCTTAAATAATAAAAAGGCGCAGTCAGTGAATGACTGCGCCTTTTTTGAAAGCTGATTATCTCAGCACACATCATCTTGATAAGCATCAAATTAACCTAGGGATTATTTAGCTGTGATGGTTTGTTTTACTGTGCTTTTTAGATTGTTCATAAAGGTTTTAAAGTGAGGCATAAAATCCAAAAATAGTGGATGCTTACGGTTTTGCATCATCACAGGCCCTAACAGTCGTAAGGCTACGGCGACTCTGGTGGCAAGCGGCGCTTCTAAGCCACTGCCCTTTTTTATATTTTCAACAGCGTTGAATAGGTCTTCCCTATCTTGAAACTCAAAGCTTAAGGTTTTGCCAGTATCTTGGCCTGAGATCTGCTCTTCAACGGTAATGCGGTAGCGATTTTCTCGGTTAATTTTAGGGATCATAATCTCTCTCCGGCTTAATGAAACAAGTTAAAACTAGTTAAAACTAGTTAAAACTAGTTGATAAGGTCAACTATAATTGCATTGGTTGATTTTGTCAACTATTTAATTGTAGCAATGTTAACCAGTAGAGAGCTGTTATAAGGTTTACACAGGGTTTGGATTAACTGGTTACGCTTCAGCAAGACGCAACCAGTTAGTTTGAGCTAGGACCTTGTTAGTTTCAGCCTGCTTTTTATGACGTTAAACTTTTAATTGCCGCGCATTAACGGCGACATTAAGCTTTAAGGCTTGGGCTTTAACACTTAAGCGTTAAGACTTGAGAAGTAATCATCCCAACTTTGATGCTTACGACCTGCAGCTTGGGTAAAGTCGCTGGGGTTATCTGATTTACCATTAAGTATGCCTTGGTAAATACCTGCAATCACCGTACCCATAAATTCACCCAGTTCAGCGGTGCGATCGTCGCGGTATTGCGCCACTGAAACAGGAATATATTTAAGGCTAAGCTCAAAACTCTTATTCAAGTATTCAGCCAATTGATATTGAGTTATTGACTCACCATGGAGGTTATAAACATGGCCGTTATGTTTATCTTCAGTCAACATGCAGGCATAGGCAAATGCCAGCTCTTTTCGAGTGGTGTAACCGCACTTGCCATCGCCAGCGCAATTGGAAATAAAGCCGGCCGCCTTGTAGCTATCAATATACTCAATATCTGGCTCAATATAGATACCGTTTCGGCCTATAACCCACTCAAGCCCTGAGCTCTGGACATCTAGCTCGGTTTGTCGATTACTCTGAATAACCGGAGAAAATGCAGTGTCTTCCTCAGCGCCTTGAACGCTGGTATAGACAATTTTTTTAACCCCTGCCTGCTTGGCTGCTTGAATAACATTACGATGCTGAGGAATACGCGCTTCAGGGGCTGCCATACCTGATACCAGTAATAAGGTATCGACACCATTAAGCGAAGTCTCAAGCTCAGCGAGATTATCGTAATCACCTGGGCGAACTTCAACCCCAAGGTGTTTGGCATTGTCGACGGTTCTAGCAAGGGCGATTACATTGTAATTGGGGCCTAAAGCAAGCAGGGCATTTACTATTGCAGCGCCAAGTTGACCACTAGCTGCTGTTACAGCAATATTCATTGGATATTCTCCTGTTCAAAGCATTTAATCCATCGGCGAGTGCCAATCTACAAAAATTAAAGCATAGCAGCTTATTTGCGCAGCCGAATAACTGCTAGTGAATAACCACAGCCGAATAGCCACTGGCGAATAACTGCTAGCGAATAACCGCAGCCGAATAACCATTGGTGAACACCATCAACAAAGGTTAACCCTAAAGAATAGGCAAAAAGCAGCATTAATATCTAAATAAGGCTTAAAGTAAGCCTCTTTTAGTGTTTTGTGTTACGAAAAGTCTTTTCCCATCCAACAAAACGCTATCTCAATTGATGCAGATCAAGGTGCTCCTAGCTTAACTATTGTCTTATAAAGGTGACTAAGATCACTAAAGCACATTCAAACTGTGCTTTAGTGTCACAAATATAACCCTACAAGCTCCATCACATAAAATAATAGGTGTACTCATGGAATTACTACCGAACTGCTATACCGACGTGTGTATCAATGGAAAATGGTTTCATTACGATCACAACAAACAAGCGGCATTTATGCTTAATGGTAGCGATCCGCTCTCAATTGAACTTGAGATTACCCCCACCACAGAAGCAGAACTTGAAGCACACCTGGCCTCTATTGCCACCTTCTAAGCAAACTAACTACCGCAATATCAAACCTTGGTTTGATAACGACAATGCCAGAAACAAAATTCCCCTCAATATTGTTTCTGGCTTGATATTTCATTTTCCGCTGTCGCTTTAAGCTATAATGACAATACAACACCAAGAGTATCTAGTTGTTAATGAGGCATTAATGGAAAAACGTACGGTTGTAGTTATTGATGACGATCCTGTTTGCACAGGCCTGTTACTGGCAATTTTGGGCGATGAATATCGGGTTATGACAGCAAATTCTGGCGATGCTGCTATCGAAATGTTTGCAAGCATTCGCCCTAATTTAATTTTCGTCGATATAACTATGCCTAATATCAATGGCTATCAAGTAATCAAGTTTATTAAAGATCAGCCTGAAATCGCCAATACTCCGATCGTAGTAGTCAGCTCACTCATTGAAGCATCTGATCAAGAGTTAGCCTTAAAAATTGGTGCTGATGATTACCTGACGAAGCCCATCATGCCCAATGATGTGCAAAAAACTATTGATCGCTTTCTGAGTTAATCGATCATTTGAGCAGTAAAAAAGCCTTTTCATAATGAAAAGGCTTTGTCATTTTTACAGCTAGCTTAAAAGTACATTGGTAAGTACCTTAATCCATAAACACTAATTCATAATGAGCTTTGTCACCTTTAACTTCTAAGGCTACCCGGTAAGTCTCAACCGCAGTTTTCCAATTCACACTGTCTAAGGTTAAATAATACAGCCCTGATTCAGCTTCATTGATATCAAGTGAGCAGGTTTCAGCCTCAATGCAATTTGCATGACTCGCCTGATGCCAATCCAGATTGTACTTGGTTGACGACTGCGTCTTTGAAGGGTAACCCATAATAATCAGGTTAAATGCACTTGCGTCAGTGACCGACAAATCATCATCACCTGTCAGTTTTACTGTCACTGCGCCATTTTCTGCATCAACAGATTGTAAGCTAGCAGTTAAGGTCTCAGTTTGATCAATATTGACCGTCAATACCGGAGGCTCTACAGGTGGCTCAATTGGCGGATCGATAGTTTCATCATCAGAGCCTCCACAGCCAAACAACAACATCGAACTCAAGCCAATGACACTACATAATTTAAGATGTTTCATGTTATTACTCCCAGCAATTAGTGGCCGCCGTGACAGGTATTACATGACATATTCGTTTGCACACTAGGGGCAAATGTTGATGACGATGTATGACAACCTTGGCAATCTTGAGTCGCATCTGAAACTGGGTGATCATTTACGGTCTCACCATCAAAAGCCTTGTTAAGCATTGCAACTAATTCATAGACCACGGAGGCTGAAAGCTGTTTACAGCGCATGCCTTTTTCACTAAATGACTTACCATTTTCACTGGCCCAAAGACTAATAGAGCTGTGACAAAGGGTGCTATTTGCCGCTGTAGGTTTACCGACTTGAGCTAAGGTCTCTGTCATGTCAGCGCCTATGCCTTCAATAAATTCAGCCGTTTGAAACGGTAGTGTTTCTGATTCATAAAAACGCATGGTTTGACTTAACATTGCATTGGCAGGCTCACCATTAATGGATAATAAATTAACCAACATACCTGTGGCGTTAATATTGCCACAAACAGTGCCTTCTCCTAGCATGCCTGCATAGCCATAATGCGCCATGGCGGTTGGTACTTGGGCGAACTTATCAGCATCAACAGAATCTGATTCTGCCAAGCTTTGAATAATGCTATCAAATACTTGGAACATACAGCCATTACCGGTTTCATAAGCACGTTTTGCCACAACCATGGGATCAAGTTTGCTATAAGCTAAGCGGGTACCCACTTCTAATTTCCAATCTCCGCTAACGTTGGTCACTGCCGCTATAACAGGATTAGCGATAAGTGCCCCGCCCGCTGCCGCAGTAGAAATACCAATAATACGGTTGATCGCTTGTCTTCTATTTAGAGTTTTCATAATCACTTGCCTCGCATTTTTATATTTATTCCCAACTTTTAAGCTGAGTGTTGATAACTGGCAGAACGCTAAAAAGTACATCTTCAGCACTTACGTTTCTGGCTTGAGATAAGCATGACAGACAGGAAAAATGGCAACGGGAGCTAGTTCAAAGTAATATTTCAGTTAATCACTCCATTAGAAAAATCGAATTAAAGATGGATTAAATAGCGAAAAAACTCAACTTAACAGCGTTAAATATCAAAAAAGCACCCGCATTTAGCACGTAATACTAATTACAGAGTTTTACTTTTGAGATTACTTAAAATCTAATGTGACCCAGATCACGTTAAGTTAATTGTCCTTAGCAGAACTAGCAATATCCGAAGCGCGGGAGCTTGATACGAGCAGCCGCGACTGCAATGGCTATTGGTCATAACAAAGAAGTAATGAGTGGCTTTTAGCAAAAGCCAGCTGCAAAGTTAGTGCTGTATGGTAAAACTGTGATTTGTAGAATGTTTGTAATTATCTAATTGCAGTAAACTTAACAATAGAATGTTTATCTGAGTGTGATTTAAATGCGCATTGAAATCTTTGAATTTGATATTGCCAATAGCCAAATACTCAATACTGAATCTCAAGTTCAGCTGCACCTTACCCGCACCGAAAGTCAGGTTTTAGAGCAATTAAGTCTTCACCCCAATCGCATCATGACCAAAGGCCAATTAGCCTGTGCTGGCTCCCAAAGCCCTGTTATGAGTGAATCGGCAGTGGCAAAAGCAGTATTTACTTTGCGTAAGTACTTTGGCGAAAATTATGCTGAATTAATTGAAACCATTCCGCGTAAAGGTTATCGGCTCAATATCACCCCACCAGCAGCCAGTTGGATTCAGCAATCTGCAAAGCATAAAAAACACTTTATCTATACCACTGCATTGGTGCTTGTAGTGTTAACCGCCATTATTGCAGCAATGCATCAATACATACTGTTTAAACCTGCACAAACGCCAGTCAAAAATAGCCGCATTGTGCAATTAGATAATCAGCAACAAATAAAACTGACGTGGCTTGAGTCACCCAGCATATCAATGCAACAAGATAAGCCCACTGAAGAAAAAATCATTGCTGCTCTCAACCAATGCAACACCTTAGTGTGGCAACAAGTGTATCTGGCATTTTCTAACGACATGCAGGTGTTAAATATCTCTTTAGCTCGGCAAAAGCCAAATGGCGATAACTTAATGCGCAATATTAAAACCAGTGATTTTAGTTTAACCCCGAATTTTATCTCCGATAAATGGCTAGCTGAGGTATCACTCTGTGACTAATCGCATCATATTCAGAATACTGGCGGCCTTAATGGCCATTGTCAGCATCGTCATTGTTTACCAGCATATCAAAGCAACCGAAGTGGATATGGTGCTATCTTGTCGCAATGAATTAGTGGCGAAAAACCCTAATAGTGACACCATTGAACATCACTCGCTGATCGCTGATTTTACCTTACAAAAACGTTCAGCCAGTATCAGCTACCGTTACTTCACGACCGATGGCAATCCTATTGCAACCCTGTATTTAACAGGCGATGTACTTAGCGCTTATAAAGAGAAAGACACCTACATTTTAAACTTAACCCACAATGAATTAATTAGGCATAATACTGAGCTGCCATTACCACAACATGCCAGCCACTTAGAGGCCTTTGCTAAAAGAAATATCAGTAAAAAAGGCGTCCATAACCTTACGATTCAAATTACTAATCGAAATGCGCAACAAAATACCGTGTTACTGTATTTTTTACCCAGTACTAATATCTGTGCCTGCAACCTCGTGGAAATGAAGTAACTGAGCTAATGATTTAAAGTGACACTTTAAAGTGATGCTTTAAAACCGTCACTTGCTAATAGGCTAAAAAATATAAAAACAATGCAGCTCAGTTCACATAAGCACAAACACTTGGTAACAACAAACCTAAGCAATGCTATAATCCCGCTTCGAACAACTTCAATAAAACTATTAATAACAATATGTTGCTGGATTAATATGCCTATAATAACTACAAGAACACTACGCTACCTTCCTTTATGCATGGCCGCGGCCTTTGCTACCTCTGTTCAAGCTAACAATCACAGTTTTGATGCGCGCTCACATGCCATGGGCGGCGTTGGCGTTAGCAGCGCCGATTATTTAACGGCGCCATTTCATAACCCTGCATTAACGGCGCGTTTTAAAGAGTCCGATGGCGTGGCGGTATTGTTCCCTGCTTTTGGGGTACACGCTAACGATCCCACTGACACTATCGAGAATGTTGAAGATTTTTCAGATGTTTATGATGATTTTAAAAACATCAGCATGCCAACTGAAGCTGATGCCCAAGTGGTGATTGATCAACTGCAGTTGATCCAAGGCAATTACGCCCAACTACAAGTGGGCACCCAGTTAGCCATTGCGATCCCCAATAAATTTGTATCGGTCAACCTGTTTGCCCAAGCCTATGCCGATGCACTGGTGTTTGCTGATATTGCTGATAGCGATCTTGATCCAAGCAATATCATCAACCAAGAGTTGAACTCTCAAGCGTTAACCATGGGTGTGGTCGTGACTGAAATTGGTGTCAGCTTAGCTAAGTCGCATCAGTTTGCCACAGGCGAGATCTACTATGGGGTGTCACCTAAATATCAGCAGGTAAACACCATTAATTATATTACCGACATTGATAACTTTGAGTTTGATGACTGGGATGATGATCGCTACCAAAACGATCAAGGCAATATGAACCTTGATGTCGGTGTTGCTTATCAACACAACGCCGGATTTGGCTTTGGTTTTGTAGGTAAAAACTTAATAGAAAATAGCTATGACACTGAGCTTATTAATGGCGTGCAAGGTCAATATGAGATCAGCCCGACTTATACAGTGAGTGCCAATTATCAAAACCGTTTTATCACCGCAGCCATTGATGTGCAGTTAAATGAATCTGAAGGTTATAGCAATATTGACGGCACGCTTAACCAGTTTGATAGCAGTAATGACAATCGCCAACTCGCGGCTATTGGGCTTGAGTTTAGCCCTGCTAGCTGGGCTAAATTGCGCGCCGGCTACCAAACAGATTTAACAGATAATATCGATGACAGCGTGACTGCCGGTTTAGGCTTATCCATTGCTGGAGTATTTAATATCGATATTTCAGCCAATTACAGTGATGAAAATAATATGGGGGCAGCACTGCAAACCAGCTTCACTTTTTAGGTTCTAGATTTTAGGCTTTAGATTTCTGATCTGAGATTTGAGAAAACAATCATCATACGGCCATTCAGTCGTTGATAATAAAAAGGCTGTTGCAGAAAGTTCTGCAACAGCCTTTTTTAATAAGTCATATTTAATCAGGAAGTGACACTGAGTAACTTACATTATTCAGCCCTTACTATTTAGCCTTTACTATTTAGCTCCAGGTTCAGCAAAGCGGTTCATCCACTGCTCAACTTGGTTATACCAATAAATTGAGTTGTTCGGCTTCATGATCCAGTGGTTTTCATCAGGGAAGTAAATCATCTTCGATTCGACACCACGGGTTTGTAGGGTGCGGAATAACTCAAACCCTTGGCCGACAGGCACACGGTAATCAAGCTGACCATGAACCACTAGGGTTGGGGTGTTAAAGTTTTCTGCGCCGTAATGGGGTGAAATAGACTTATAAATTTCAGGCTTGTCCCAGTAGTTACCAAAGCGGGTACTGTGAACCGAAAAATCAGCCGCCATTTGCGAGTACATGTTATAAACCGCAGCGTGGATAAATAACGCATTAAAAGGCTGTTCTTTTTGACCTAATATAATCGAGGTTAAGTAGCCGCCATAGCTTGCGCCACCCGCCACTAAACGATCGTTATCGATCCAGTCTTTTTGCTTAAACCACTCAGTCGCTTTAAACACATCTTCCAATGACTTATTTTTCCAGTCAGGGTTAATACTGTCGGTAAAATCTTGGCCGAAGCTATTTGAGCCGTGAAAGTTTGGCCATGCCGTCACATAACCCCATGACGCAAAGGTTTGTGCATTCCAGCGATAATGGAAGCCATCAGAAATCGCACTGTGCGGGCCACCGTGAATAAGCATCATTAATGGGTATTTTTTGCTGCGATCAAAACCCGGAGGATAATGAACCCACATTTGAATGTCTTGATCGTTATAACCTTTATAGGTCACCGACTCATAAGTGCCCACATCGATATCCGCTAAAATTTCATCATTAAAGCTGTCTAAACGGGTACTATTACCATTACGTGGATTGATTTTTACCAAGCGCGCTGGATAAGTAAAGCTGTCATTGGCGGCCACTAAGGTGCCGTCATTCGCCAGCGCAGGCATACCAAAGTTAGTCGCTTTAGTGATGGCTTTTACTTTGCCGTTTTTAGCATTGATATGAAAAATGCGTCTTGTGGCGGCATCATCAATGGCTGCATAAAAGCCTTTGCTGTCGGGTGTCCACACAAAACGCGCGACGCTGCGATCCCAGTCTTTGGCAATCACTTTTTCGCTGCGCTTGTTAACATCGAGCAAAATTAGCTTGGCAGTATCGGCATAAAAACCATGAATCGTTTGGCGGGTAAAAGCCAAGGTTTTGCCGTCTGGGCTAAATGTTGGGTTTGCATCTGGCGCTTGGTTGTTCGGGGTTAGGTTTTCAACCTTACCGCTACCGATTTCAGCGAAAAAGATATCGATTTTAGCGTCAACTTGGTTGTCCCAACCGTTGCTATTAAAGGCAATAAAACCCTCAGCTGGATCGATGTCATAGCTAGCTGCACTTTGCGACGAACGTGGTAGCTGCTTGTTTAAAGGCTGAGTAATTGGCTCAATATCGCCACCTTTAGCAGGGATACGAAACACATGGGCTTCACGGTCTTCATCCAGCCAATGATCAAAGCTTGAATAAGGTAGTGCATTCCATTGGTGGGCTGATACTTTATCGTCTTTATCAGCTTTTAATTGCTCGGCTACTTGATCCCAGTTTTTACCTGGAAATACTGAACTGATAAAGTAAATATGCTCACCCACCCACTTAATTCCATAAGCGCCACTTGGCACCTCAGTTAAGCGCTGGGCTTCACCTGGTGAGTTCATTGGTAATAAGTACACTTGACCCGCTTCGTCTTTATCACGCTTGCTGATAAAAGCTAAAGTATTGCTGTCTGGTGAGAAGGTTGGCTCACTCACACGTAAACCTTGAGCGGTAATTGGGCGCTGGCTGTTGCCCTCTTTATCAAATAACCATAATTGAGTTGAGCCTTTATCTTCAGGCACATCGTAGTTAGTGACAGGTGCAATGATGTAATCGCCATTGGGGGAAATAGTAGGATTACCGATGCGGCTTAGTTGCCACAATACATCCACTGAAAGGGTTTTGGTTTGCTCTGCAAACGCTGTCGCTATTGGCATAAACATGCACAACAGCACGATCCCGACTCTCTTCACGTGTCGTCTCCTTTAAATTTTGTTTTAATTATTTTATTTTTGCTAATAACTTTGTCTGTTCATGCGGCGATAAAAGTTAACTAAA
The DNA here is from genome assembly GCF_002873635.1 of Shewanella sp. 10N.286.52.B9. NCBI lineage: Bacteria > Pseudomonadati > Pseudomonadota > Gammaproteobacteria > Alteromonadales > Shewanellaceae > Shewanella > Shewanella sp. 10N.286.52.B9. The sequence continues at coordinate 10,853 of NZ_MCTY01000006.1, read as the reverse complement.
TTCTATCGTCATCAACAAATAGCAGTGGCTCAGTTGGCAAGTTGTTACTGTTATCACATCACTATCATCAGGCTTAACACTTAAATAAAACTTAAACCTGAGATTGATAAGCAAAAACCACAAATTTAGAGCTTATCAGGCTAGTTTTTGACCTAAACACCATTGTAAGCAGTTTATAAAAAAAGCTACCATTATTAAAATTAGCTGTTGATTAATAAGGGGAATATAACAATGGTGCAACATGGTTGATTCACATCAAGACAAGATAAAACAGCAGCTTTCAGCGGTTTTTTTAACTGATTATAAAATCAGTAAATTACAATTTAATTTGCTGATTTTTCTGGCCATCATTTGGGGGGGAGTCTGTAATTATTTAGCAATTAGTTATATTCCCATTGAGTGGTTCAATATACTCGGTTTTTGGCCCATTTTAGCCATGTATTTGTTCTTCAGCATTGCTGGGGCGCTGTTATTAGACCAAAAGTTGCCGATAAAAATCTTTGCAGGCTTCAATGTTATTGTCTTAGGCGCGGGAATACTGCTCAGCTTTATGCTGAAATCGGTTGCCGCAGACACCATTTATACCTTCTTTCAATATGCGGCCTTAATGACCTTATTGATGCTGTTTATCATCCATTTTTTGCCTAAAACTCTGCTAACCAAGAAGGTGGTGGCGACTATTGCACTGGGACTAATCATACTAATAGAGCTAGTATCATGGTCACTTTGGGGAGTAACCAGCAACCTATTTAGCTTAGGCATTCTGGTGATGGTTTTTAGTGGCAGCAGCAGTCTTTGGGCTGAAGCCAATGAAGAATATGATGGCAGTGTCGGTTATTGTGCCGAATTAGACTATAAAATAAGTGATGCCATCTCTTGGAGCGCATTTGTGTATATGGGGTTAATTCATTTACTCATGACCCATCTCTCTAAAAGAGAGTCGTCTTAGATTATAAGTAGGGCAAGCAAGCTAACTTGTTTGCCCTATTAATATTTAGCTTGAAAATAGCCTGTTAAAATGACCTTGAAAAATAGCCTTTAACTATCAAGCTGCAACTATCCCATGATTAATCGCTTAGAAAAAACCTAACGGGTTAATGTCGTAACTCACCAGCAAGTTTTTGGTTTGTTGGTAATGATTTAAGGCCATCTTGTGGGTTTCACGGCCCACGCCTGATTTTTTATAACCGCCAAATGCCGCATGGGCTGGATACATGTGATAGCAGTTGGTCCACACTCGGCCTGCTTGAATATTACGCCCCATTCGATAAGCCAAGTTAGTGTCTCGGGTCCACACTCCTGCGCCCAAGCCAAAGTCAGAGTTATTGGCCATGGCGAGTGCTTCGGCTTCATCCTTAAAGGTGGTGAGCGATATCACTGGGCCAAAAATCTCTTCTTGGAACACGCGCATATCATTGGTGCCTTTAAGCAAGGTTGGCTGAATATAATAACCACTATCAAAATTATCACCCACAGATGCAATCTCGCCGCCTAATAACACTTCAGCGCCTTCTTTTTTGCCGATATCAATGTAGCCTAATATTTTATCGAACTGCTCTTTCGATGCCTGCGCGCCAACCATGGTGTCGGTATCTAAGGGATTACCACGCTTGATCGCTTTTGATCGCTCTATCAGCATTTCCATGAATTGCGGGTAAATATCTTCTTGGATCAGTAACCGTGACGGACAGGTACATACTTCTCCTTGGTTGAAAAAGGCCAGTACCGCGCCTTCTACGCACTTACTTAAATATTCATCTTCAAAGTTAACCACATCGTTAAAGATGATATTGGGTGACTTACCACCTAGCTCGACCGTGGAGGGAATAATGTTTTCAGCGGCGCATTTTAAAATATGCGATCCAACAGGAGTTGAGCCAGTAAAGGCAATTTTGGCAATACGCTTACTGGTTGCGAGCGCTTGACCTGCTTCTTCGCCAATACCATTAACGATATTAAGCACCCCTGCAGGCAGCAGATCGCCAATTAACTCCATTAAAAATAGAATTGATGCTGGTGTTTGCTCCGCAGGTTTAAGGATCACGCTGTTGCCCGCAGCGAGCGCAGGCCCAAGCTTCCACGCCGCCATTAATAGAGGAAAGTTCCACGGAATAATTTGCCCAACAACCCCTAATGGCTCATGAATATGGTACGACAGGGTATTGGCATCAATCTCTGCGGCGCTGCCCTCTTGGGCACGTAAACAGCCAGCAAAGTAACGAAAGTGATCAACTGCTAAGGGAATATCGGCATTAAGGGTTTCGCGCACGGCTTTACCGTTATCCCAGGTTTCGGCCACAGCCAGAGCGGTTAAATTGCTCTCGATGCGATCGGCTATTTTTAATAAAATATTAGAACGCTCCGTGGCTGAGGTTTTACCCCAAGATGCTTGGGCTTTATGGGCTGCATCAAGGGCTAACTCAATATCTTGTGCATCTGAACGGGGAATTTTACAAAAAACTTGGCCATTTACTGGGCTGATATTGTCAAAATATTTGCCATTCACAGGCTCAACCCACTGACCGCCTATGTAGTTTTGATATACCGATTTATAGCTCATTTCTGAACCTGCTTCGCCGGGTGCTGCGTAAATCATGCTACTTTCCTCTAATTGTATTTTTTGGATAACTAATTAAGCTAAATCAATTATTGGAAAGTGACTATTCTGAGAATCCACAGCTGTTGACTCACAGTACAAATGATTGTGAAACTACTGTCTAGCTCATGGCGACATTACCCATAAGCTGAGCTAAGTTAATGATTTAAGTTAACGAATTAGCTCCGAGTTTTAAGGGAAAAGCTATCACAGCATAAGCAAGGATTGTTGTTCAGGAACAAACATACCAAATGACTTGGTATCACTCTGTGAGGGAACAAGATGATCAGTGGACGCCTACAACTGCAGCGCAGCAAGCCAAACGTACTGGTAGAAAATAAGATTAGTTTTGCTGGACCTGAATCTGAACTGAGTATTTACGATACCTTTGAGCAAGCCTCAAAGGTGGCGCTTCAATCTGACCAACTGTTATTTTGCGGCATGGTGACAGGTAAAAAAGTCATGCATTCGGTAAATGATTATGAGGCGGCCTTTTACCCCCATGAATCCTTTATTATGGCGCCCAATCAGGCCGTAGAAATTGATTTTCCTGAGGCTAAAATCCATCAACCCACCACCTGTCTTGCCATTGAGATTTCAACTGAGCGGGTGCAGCAAATTGCCGATAAACTTAATCTGAGCGCCCCTATCGATAAGCAATATGGCCACTGGCAATACCAACAATCTTTAGTGCATACCCACCATAATCAGCAAACCCAAGCGCTATTAGACAGAATTGTGGCGATTTATACCGAGAATGAACAAGACCGTAGCTATTTGATTGATTTAGCGATTTCAGAATTGATTGTGCGCTTGATGCGTCATCAAACTCGGGATTTTTTATTGCATCACAGTCATAACGATCCACAATTCAACGGCCTCAACGCCGCGCTACACTATATTAAGCAGCACCTCAGCGAGCCATTAGATATTAATGCCTTGTGCCGACAAGCCTGTATGAGCCGCAGTAAGTTTTTTCAGCAATTTAAACAGCATTTGGGCTGCACGCCGATGGTTTATCAGCAGCAAAGCCGCTTAACTCAAGCGGCGACGCTGATAGAGCAAGGCCAGCAAATAACCCAAGTGTGTTATTCACTGGGCTATCACAGTGCTAGCCATTTTAGTCGCCTGTTTAAACAGTTTTATGGCATTTGCCCTGTTGATTATAAACTGCGCCATTTAGCGAGTTAGCTTTTAAATCGGATTTAAGCTTACAGCTGAGTAAATTGACGGATCAAGTTATGATAAACATTGTGCAGATTATCTAACTCACTGCGATCGGTATTACCTTGGCTGATGAGCGTTTGAATGGTTTGATCAAGCTGATACAGGTTTTGCCTTAAACTGCCATCAGCCACCATGCTTTGCATCCAGGTAATGGCAGCCACTCGTTCACCACGGGTTACTGCAGTGACTTTATGTAAACTGCTAGATGGATACAATACCGCGTAACCTGCAGGCAGCTTTATTTGCTGCTCGCCAAACTCGGTAGCAATGATTAACTCGCCGCCATCATATTCATCTGGCTCACTTAAAAACGTGGTCATCGACATATCACTTCTTAGCACCTCATTAGTGCCCGGAATGCGCATCACTGCTGCATCAACGTGAAAACCATATTCTTCAGATATACCATAGCGATTAAAGCAAGGCGGAAAAATTTTATGGGGTAAGGCCGCCGAAACGACCTTGGGGTTATGACCAAATTGCGCCAACAACTTATTAGCCAGTTGGCGCACCACATCATCATTGGCATCAGCTTGATGGTTATTTTTGACTGACGCCGCCATGCCCATGGCGGTTTGCTTGCCATCTAACCATGGTGCCCCAGCTAATTGCTGCCTGAAAAAACTCACTTCTTCAGCAGTCAATATTTTCTCAATAACAATCATGATAATCCCTTTAATTAAAATTCATATGTGGCAGTTAAATTGGCGTTTCTTGCATCACCTAGGTACATAAATGACCCTGAACGATATGCTGCAGTCCAGTATTCTTCATCTAATACATTACCTACATTAACGCGGAAGGTTAAGTCCTCAGTGGCATTGTAGTTCGCGAATAAACTCACCACTTGGTAAGCGGGTACTTCTATGCTGTAACGGCCATTTTCAGTGTCATATCCTGCTGCTGTGTCAGGCTGTCCGCCGTACATTTCGCCTTGATAAGTGTAACCACCACCAATGACAAACATGTCATTAATCTCATAACGGAGCTGTAAATAGGCACTTTCATCAGCAAAGTTACTCAGTTTTTTACCGATATAATCTTCATTAAATGATTCAAGTACTTCTGAGTCCATTAATGACGCTGAAAGCTGAATACTAAAGGCATCAGTAATGTTACCCACCATGCCAATTTCAATCCCTTCAACACGGTTTTTACCGGTATTGAGGCTACCTAAGGTTGAATAGCTATCACCTACACTTTCCATTACATCATCTTTAGTGATTTGGAATACCGAGGCAGAAAACATCACGCTATCGTCAAACAGCATCCATTTAGTACCAAGCTCAATATTCTCAACCAATTCTGGATCCGCTGCCAGTACTTGCTCAGGTGTGCCACAAAGTCCACCATAACCACAACTTGCGCCAAGGTCTGACTCACCGCCATTGATGTTAGTCGCGGTACTGTAGCTGGCGTATATATTGCCTGCTTCTGTCAGGCTATACACTAAGCCAACATGGCCGTTATACATGCTGTCGGAATAGTCATATAAAATATCACCATTACGGCTACTTGAAGTGTCATTGGTGTAATCAAAGCTATCTTGTCTGAAGCCGAAAAAGAGTTCTACCTCTTCGGTGATTGCCACGGTATCCATGAAGTAAGCCGAGATGGTTTCGATGTTATATATGGCATCAGATGCCCCTTTTGAATAAGTACGGCCCATCAGCTGGTCGATATTATCAACTTCATCGCCATTACCATCAATAATACAGTAAGCACCAGACTCGCCTCGGCGGCCATCGACGATACAATTAGTGGCGTTATTATTGACGATATCATACAAGCCGTTATCCACTGATTCATCGCTATATTCGAGTCCAAATACCCACTTATTCTCCATACCTAAAATATCGGTATTCCAGAATAAGTTGAACTGAGTGTTCCAGTATTCAACATCTTGGCGTCCTTGATGGGTGCTAATGGTTAAGGTTTCAGCCCCCGGCGCGTCAACATCGCTGGCTGCGCGATTAGTGCCACTCATACCCGTAGTTATATAGCCATTTTCAGTGCGACCAATACGAGTAGCATTGTAGAAAGTTAAGCTGTCTGAAATGTCATATTCGGTACGCAAGGTAAACGTGCTGACATCAGAGCTGAGAAAGTCAGAATCTTGAGCATAAACTGGAATATCTTCGATTGGCTTGCGAGTATCTTGGTCAAAGTAGCTACCTAAATCAGCCACATCATCGGCCTTCATGTAGTAACCATCGGCGATAAATGACAAGTCGTCAGTAGCTTCAAACACCAATGACAACTGGGCGCCATTTCTTTCTGAGCTAATGCCTTCACGGCCCGGCTTATCTTCATCGGCAATCAGGCCGTTAATTCGCAGCGCGACATCTTCAGTTAGCGGCACGTTATAATCAACAGTAAAACGAGTGTGATCATCGGTACCGACTGCGGCATCAACGCGGCCAAAGTTATAAGCAGTTGAGGCTTTTTTGGTGACACTGTTAACGGCACCGCCTGATGATCCGCGTCCAGCAAAGGTTGAACTTGGGCCTTTGGTTATTTCCACTTGTTCGGTGGCAAAACTTTCACGGGTGGTCATGCCCGGATCGCGCAAACCATCAACAAACACATCACTGCGGGCTTCATGGCCACGAATAATATAGCGATCACCAAAAGCATTACCGTTTTCACCGGTGCCCAAGGTCACACCCGCTTGGGTAGACAAAATATCTTTTAAATCGGTTAAGCCAGATTCTTGAATTTGATCTTGAGTCAGTACCGTGATCATTTGTGGGGTATCAACTAGATCGGCAACGCGACGTTTATCCCCTGATGTATCGTAAAAATACACCGAACTTTTCACCCCGTGGACTTCAATGCGCTCGATGGCTTCTTGTGACTGGCATTCAATATTTTCGCTTTTATCGCAAGCTTCAGTTTCTACTTCAGCAGCATAGGCAGGAGCGCCACTAAAAAACAAGGCGGTAGCAACGGCTTTTGCACCTAGGGATAACGACGTGTGATAGCGAGATTTCATATTAAAAACAATCCTTTTGTTAGAACCAACTAATTTAGGAGGCGATACTAACAAAGCGGCAACAACAATGTAAATAGAAACCATTATCATTTACATTAGTGTTTGAATTGTAAATTTAGTGATGTGAGACGTTTTGCTGAACCAACTGTGTTAGCAAGTCCCACGCAACAACTTACGGATTACACAAGACATTGACTAAACAAGACATTGATTAAAGAAGGTATTAATTCAAGAGGGGTATTGATTAAAGCGGCGAATAATTAAAGCGGCAGCAATAAAAATGGGCTGACCTGTTATAGATCAACCCATTGTAAAAAATAAGCTTATTTTTATAAGCTGAGCAAACTAGTCTTAAAAAGACCTAAGCCTAGTTCTAGTTAAAGAACTAGATAAGTGGGTTACCACCTTTACTTTCCACCTGACCGATAACTTCAATATTGCTTAGGGTCGATAAAATACCCCATTGCTGAATCGTCATCATGTCAGTCACTTCAGCGGCACTAAAGCTCAAACGTAAACCATCTTTTTGATATTCTTTTGCTAAGTTACTTGGCAGAATTTGCTGACCATCGTCAGTTAAAATGCCCCAAAATCCACCTTCAAGATCAAAATATCTTACAGTCCCTTGTTGCATAGCGATCCCTTTTTCAGAGCTAGTATCAGGTTTTTCCATTTCAGCCGTTTTTTCTACAGGGGCTGCTTTTACCACTGCTGGTGCTGGCTCAGATTGTGGTTCAACTTGCTCATTACAGCCTTGAACAAGTAATAAAGCAGCGATAGATGCAGATAAGGTTAATGATGTGCGCATGGGAGATTCCTTTTAAGCAAAATTTAAAAACAGTTTTAAACCGATCTGATTAACTGTTTCAAGAACGAATGTGTTACGAGCTAACGCTTTAGCAACTAAGTAAGCTGAGTTTACCAGAAACACAGGCCTGTTTAGTGTCCGTAGCGTGCTTTTTATAAATCACAACTAACATCGACAATACATGAGACTCATCAAATATAGCAATAAGATCAATTAAGGCGCCTATTAGCGCCTTAATTAAAGTATTACTCACCAAAGCGATTTATGCCGCTAGATTTATGCCGCTAGATTTATGCCGCTATTAGTGCGTAACAGACTATTTATCTGAGTTGGTAGAACCAATCTTATGGATCGCTAGATCAGCGCCAATAAATTCATCTTCTTGGCTTAAACGTAAGCTAGAGATTTTATTGACGACGCCATACACAATAAAACCACCAATAAGCGCCACAGCAACCCCTGCGACAGTGCCAACCACTTGAGACATTACGCTTACGCCACCTAATCCACCAAAAGCTTGCTGACCGAATATGCCTGCAGCAACGCCGCCCCACACACCACATAAACCATGTAATGGCCAAACGCCTAATACATCATCAATTTTGGCACTGCGCTGTAAACGGGTATACACCATCACAAATAAACCACCGGCCACACCGCCAACAATAAATGCCCCTACTGGGTGCATTAAGTCAGAACCAGCACACACAGCCACCAAGCCTGCAAGCGGGCCGTTATGGATAAAACCAGGGTCATTTTTACCGACAATCAACGCGATAATGGTGCCGCCAACCATGGCCATTAAACTGTTTACAGCCACTAAGCCACTAATGCCATCAAGGGTTTGCGCTGACATAACATTAAAGCCAAACCAACCGACAATCAGTATCCATGAACCGAGTGCCAGAAACGGAATATTAGAGGGTGCAAATGCCACACCCGGTTTACGGCCTTGGCGAGAGCCCAATACATATATCGCCACCAGCGCTAACCAGCCACCCATACCGTGTACCACTACCGAGCCTGCAAAGTCATGGAACTCAGCGCCAAAGGTGTCATTTAACCAAGTTTGAAAACCAAAGTTACCATTCCAAATCATGCCTTCAAACAGTGGGTATACCAACGCCACGATCAAAGCTGATGCTAATAAGAAAGGTTTAAAACTGCCGCGCTCGGCAATGCCACCCGATACGATGGCAGGGATTGCTGCTGCAAAGGTGAGTAAGAAAAAGAACTTAACCAGCTCGTAGCCGTTATTAGCCGTTAGCGCATCAGCACTGACAAAAAAGTGACTGCCATATGCTATTTGGTAGCCAATGACAAAGTACGCCAGCGCTGAAAAAGCAAAATCAGTTAAGATTTTAACCAGCGCGTTCACTTGGTTTTTATGCCTAACAGTACCGACTTCTAAAAAGGCAAAACCCGCATGCATTGCCAGCACCATAATGGCACCAAGTAAGATAAATAATGTATTTGCACTTTGTGCCATGACGCTAATTGCATCACTAATGTTATCCATGCTTATCCCCATAAGTTTTTCTTTTATTAAATTCAGGGACTTACAAAAGCAAGAATTATTCCGTTATTAAGGTTTTGTCATACTAATTTGTACCAGTAAGGTGCAAGACATTGATGAATAAGGTGAAATAGCACCAATTACGCCCTAAATAAGTGCATAAATAACGATTAGCTAGTCGCTAAAGCAATATTAAATAACAAGGGTTGCACCATTGTGGATCACTCAACAAACTAACCGCCACTCACTGGTGCAAACCCATGCTTGATATCAATATTTTTACAGTGAAAACCACTGACAGCACGGCTAAACCTCAAATAGTGCACAAAGTTAGCTTAATTGTGCAGCAAAAAATTCATTTCCCTATCTCGATCACACTTTTGTAATACAATAATACTGTAGTATCCTTAAGCAATGAAATAGAGTTAATCCTAAGGGTAAAAACAATGAAAAAGCTCCATCTTAGTATACTAGCGGTTGCTATTCTTGCAGGTTGCTCCGCGACCTCACCGGCTCCACAAGTAAAAAAAGAGTTCAACTACGATCTCACTAAATACAATCTTGATGCGACTAAAGCGCCAGCACAAAACTTTGACCTAACAAAATGGAAAATCACCCTTCCTGAGCTAACTACAGAAGGCTCGCGTAAAGGCAAAGCCTTAGAGATTAATCGCCACGACCTTGGTAATACCCAAACCCCTTACGTTCACCCTGAGTGGTTTTATACCGACCCTAAAACCGGTGCCTTGGTTTTTGTTGCACCAAATGAAGCGCCTACAACGCCAAATAGTAAAAACACCCGTAGCGAATTACGCGGCATGTTGGCTGAAAAATACGATGATCCAAAAACCAATTTTGTAATTGCCTCTCACCCAGATGCAAGCGAGTACGGCGCAATTGGCGGCCAACTGAAAGCTACATTGGCAGTTGATCAAGTCAGTACCAGTGGTGAATACCGCAAGAACAATGCCTTTGCAGTGGTTATTGGCCAAATTCATGGTTCTGATAACGAGCCATTAAAAATCTTATATCGTAAGCTGCCAGGTCACGAATTTGGTTCACTGTCTTGGAACTATGAGCTAAATCCAATACCAGAATTACAAGATGCCAGAGATAGTAACGGCAAGAAGCTACGTAAAGATATTCGCCATAATGTATTCGGCACTTACAACCTACGTGAGCACCATGACGATCCACAAGATGGTATCCGTCTAGGAGAAATATTCTCTTATGAAGTGAATGTTGAAGGTGACATCATGAAGCTTACTTTCACCAAAAATCCTGGTGAAGCAAACGAAATCGTTAAAACCTTTGATGTGAACCTAGCAGAAGGTAATTACCAAGGTCACGAAGTTGACCAAGGTTACCAAGCTGATTGGATGTACTACAAAGCCGGTGTTTACAATCAATGTAATACCAAAGCCAGCAGCTCAAACTGTGAGTGGCGTGGTATGGAAGCCGGTGACTATGCTCAAGCAAGCTTCTATGAGCTAGAGCTTAATCAGTAACCGCTATTTTATTGATCTTTAATGGCGTTAAATCGCCGTTAGCTATATCGCCCAATGCATTGTCATTGGGCGTTTTTTTGTAGCGTTAATTATTAATTTTAACCCTGATTCAGGACTCATTGCCTCAACAGCTGCGCCAATCAGTCGCTTATCGATATAAACAACCGGCCTCTTATCTATACAAAACTGTTAAACATTTGCCT